>JAGQVA010000155.1 GCA_020438265.1 Bacteroidota bacterium | reverse complement strand
TCATGGATTTGATGCCGGAACTGGAATATATTCTTACTCCCACCACCGGATTGAATCACATCGACATGGAAGGGGCGAAAGAGAGAGGAATTACCGTGATTAGCCTGAAAGGGGAAACCGAATTTCTCCACACGATCAAAAGCACGGCAGAACACACCTGGATGCTGCTGCTGGCGCTCATCCGTAATTTGCCCGGAGCTTTGGTAGATGTCAAAAAAGACAAATGGAGACGTGAGCCATTTCTTGCGGAAGAACTTGACGGTAAAACCCTGGGAATCATTGGATTTGGTCGCCTGGGAAAAATGGTCGCTCGATACGCAAAAGCTTTTGATATGCGGATTCTGACCAATGATATTGATCCGGAGGCTTACGCTGGAACTGACCAGGAGAATTCTGAGCTGGACTTCTTGCTAAAAGAGGCAGACGTCGTTTCTCTCCACATTCCTTCCAATGAAGAAAATTTTCGTTTTTTTAATGCAGAAAAATTTGCCCGGATGAAATCCGATGCAGTGCTGATCAATACTGCCAGAGGCGAAGTCGTGGATGAAGAAGCGTTTCTTTACGCTTTGAAAACCAGAAAGATAGCCGGCGCGGCGATTGATGTGCTCAACGGTGATAGCGTTTGGGAAGAAGATATCCCGGCGGGAAATCCGCTGGTTGAATACGCCAGAAAACACAATAACTTGCTGATCACCCCCCACATGGGAGGGTATGGTCGGACTTCAATCGAAAATACAAGAACATTTATAGTCAAGAAATTTATCAAACACCTCGAAAACTTATGAAACCAGTTATCATTGCAGAATGCTGCCAAAACCACAACGGCAGCCAGGAGATTCTCAAAAGGATGATCCACGAAGCGGCGGAAAATGGAGCTGATTACGCCAAAATCCAGGCGATTCGTTCCAGTGAGCTTACTTACAGAGAAAGATTTGAAGAAGGAGAAACCCATGCTGATGGAACAGTAAAAACCATTAAAAGACCTTATCATCCGGAGTTAGATCGCCTTGCCAAACTGGATTTGACGCTCGATCAGGAAGTCTGGTTTGTGGAAGAATGCCGCAAGGCAGGAATCAAACCTCTGACAACCGTTTTTACGCGCTCAGGCGTTAGAGATGTGCAGAATATGGGTTATCCGGCGATGAAAATTGCCAGTTATGACTGTGCTTCTTACCCACTCTTAAAAGATGTGAAAGCAGTTTGGAATAAGATTTTTGTTTCAACCGGTTCAACTTATGATGGAGAAATCAAACAAGCAGCAGAAGTATTGGAAGGTGCTGATTTTGAATTCCTCCACTGCGTGACCATTTATCCGACACCGATGGAAGAGCTTCACCTGAGCCGGATTGAATACCTGAAGCAGTTTTCAGATAAAGTCGGCTATAGCGACCATTCCAAACCAGCGACTACGGCGCTTTGGGCCAGCAAAATTGCCCTGGCTTTGGGTGCTTCCTGTATTGAAAGACATTATACCGTATTAGGTCCGGACGAAACGAGAGACGGCCCTGTTTCAATTACCCCGGCGATGGTCAAAGAATTGAGAGAATTTGCTGATCTCACGGTTGAAGAGCGAATGGAAATCATCAAACGCGATTATCCGGAATGGGAAATTGCACTGGGAAATCCCAATCGTCCTTTATCGCATACAGAATTATTAAACCGGGACTATTATAAAGGAAGGTTTGCCAGTAAAATAGGCGATAAAGTGATTTACAATTGGGAGGAATATGAATTAGCCTGATTGGACGTGAAAAATTAAACGGAAATAATCTTGGTATTTACCTGTGACATATTAGATGAGATAAATCTGGCAAAGGCCAAAACCTGTGAGGTGATTGTAACCAATGGGATAAAAGTGCCTGTTTCCCAAATTCCAGACGGGATAAAAATCATTGATGCGAATAAATACCGGATTGAGGGAAGCTGGCATGCCTATCAGGAGGACGAAAAAGCTTTGCAGAAAATCCGGGAATTGGTTCCCCAATTGTTTGTCTACAAAGGTTTCGACCTCTATCCTGCTTTACTCAAAAGTATTTACTGGACGAATTTCAGGCAAGGATATATTGATGTAGCACTGGAAAAATGTGGCCTGATAAATCAGGAACTAATAAACGGCGATTCTGGCGGGATAAAAGATTTGGTCAAGGATAGAATCCTAACCACTTATTACGCGCTTTCGAGGGGAAAAGAACCGCATAAAAAGGTTCCCGAAATGTCAGGTAAGTCAGTGAAATATCTATTTGTCATAGAATCAGTGCTTCTCATACAGTTTTGGGAAAAGCTGATTGACCAGTTCCCTCCAAATGAAACAGGTATTTTTATATTAGCCGAACGAGAGCATATCCCGAAAGAGATGATTGATCATTTTCGGGAGAGAGGAATGAGCGTTTTTTATGAAGAGGTTTTTCCTGATATCAAACCTCCGTTTTTTAATCCGTTTTCTGTTCCGGGAGCTTATTTGCCCATATTGAAAAACCTGCTGAAAGTTTGGGGAGGCATTGTCAATTTTCTGGAAAATATGCTGTTTTTTACCCAGGGAGACACCAGGGCAATAATTGTCAATGCAGCCGAAAATAATTTCTATGGACATATACTGGCCCAATTGCGGGGAAAGGCAAACTTTAAGGTGTATAATACCATGAATGGAAATAAATTTGCCACTCCCAATAATTCGGATGCAGAATTTGATGCTTGGTTTGTATGGGATGAGATGCTAAAAGATCTACTGGAAAAAGATTGCAGGCTTCCGGTCGGGCAAGTCGTGAATATAGGTGGCCATCTTATGCAGGATAAAATCAAAAGTCATTCCTATGGTCATACCCTTCCGCTTTCAGACCAGCAATTGGAAAAAATGAAAATCATTTCTTTTGGTTCTTGTCGGGGTAGAAGAAAGGATAAAATTGATGCACTGGAAACACTTTACCAGTGGATGAAAAACAATCCGGATACAATCCTGCTATATCGCCCTCATCCAGCCGAAAAAAGAGAAGATTTTTTTCTTCCTGAAGGGGAATTGCAAAAGCGGGTAATTCTGGTAGAATACAACCCCGATACGATCAAACAAACTTTATATGACCAGTTGATTATCAGTCATGTAATGATTGCATTGGGCTCTACCGTTTTGCTCGAAGCCAAATGGGCAGACTTGCCCGCGATTACCTTTGAGCAAAAAGAAACCTCTTTTGTATACTGTGTGGATGAAAAATATATATGGCATTGTAAAACCCCTGATTCATTGGTGGAAAGGGTTGAGGGCATTTTGTCCAGCCCAAGGGAAATTCAATTGAATCGGGAAAACAGAGAGTCTGATGAAGTAGCCAGAAAATATGCCGATTATATGATCAAACATTCATCGATAACCAACTGAGATGACAGAAGAATCGAAAAATAACATACCCATATTTCTCAGAGCCTGGTATTTTGCTAAATACAAAATCCATTTTGTGATTAAGTATGTGATTCTCAATCTTTTCTACCGGGGTCATTTTGACCCTCGCATGTTGAATATTCATGTGGGACGGGTCATGACAATCTTTTTCTTTCAGAAAATTCTTCGTTTGAACAGCCATGTGCCTTACCCGATTTACCGCACCAATATTTTGGGCTCGCTGGACAAGGCCGATATTGCACCGGTTGTGTTTTTTGAGCTGGCGACCAGTGGTGGAGTGCATATTCAGGCCATGAATGGACTGGAAATTGGCGCGGGGACGATTATTGCCTCTGGAGCCAAGATCTACTCGGCAAATCACGATTTTTACGATTTTGACAAACATCAGCCTGGTGATCCTGTGCGCATTGGAAAGAACTGTTGGCTGGGAGCCAATTCTGTGATTCTGGCAGGTGTGCAACTGGGAGAGAGAACCATCGTCGCCGCAGGAGCGGTTGTGAATAAATCCTTTCCCGGGAATTGTATCGTTGGCGGGGTTCCCGCCAAAATCATTAAACATTTAGATCCTATTTCAGAAAAGCTAACTCAATGAATCATTCAAGACCCTATCAGATCTGTACCAAAACGGTCATGGACACTTCCGATCCGGAGATTACATTTGACGAAAACGGAATTTGTAACCATTATTATATCTATCAGAAACGCCATGATAATATTGTAAAAAGTGGGGAAGAAGGGCAAAAAGAACTCCATCGAATTGCAGATAAAATCCGGACGGAGGGGAAAAATAAAAAATATGACTGTCTGATTGGGGTGAGTGGAGGCGTGGACAGTACCTATCTGACTTATTTGGCTAAACAACTGGAACTTAGGCCATTGATCATTCACCTGGATAATGGATGGAACTCCGAAATCGCTGTGCAAAACATCAATAACCTGATCGAGAAGTTGGGTTTTGATTTGTACACACATGTCATTAACTGGGAAGAATTTAAGGATCTTCAATTGTCTTTTTTAAAGGCATCCGTATTGGATCTGGAACTCACTTCCGACCATGCCATTGTTTCGGTTTTATATCAGGTGGCCCGAAAATATAATATCAATTATTCCCTCAGTGGATTCAATATTGTAACGGAAGGAATTCTGCCTAAAGCCTGGCGTTGGAGCAAAATGGACTGGCTTAATATCAAATCAATTCACAAGGCTTATGGGACAGTCAAACTGAAAACTTTTCCTCATCTGGGCTTTTTCAAGCGGATGTATCTCAATAAAGTCATGAAGCTGGAACCTTTCCAGCCGTTGAATCTGATTGATTATAATAAGGCGGAAATCAAACGGATCATCTCTGAAGAACTTGGCTGGAAAGACTACGGCGGAAAACATTATGAGTCGATCATTACCCGTTTTTATCAAGGTTATATTTTGCCAGAGAAATTCGGGATTGATAAACGGAGAGCGCATCTTTCTACCTTGATTTGTTCAGGGCAAATTACAAGAGAAGAAGCATTGGCTGAATTGGAAAAACCGATTTATGATCCCGAGCAGTTTGAAATTGATCTGGAATTTGTGTTGAAAAAATTTGGGCTTTCTGAAAGTGAGTTTGAGGAAATTATGAACCTTCCCGTTCGTGCACATGATGAATTTCCCACTTACGAAAACCTTCACTACGTCTATCACGAGAAGTTTTTCAGGACCATTCGCCCTGTAACGCGTTTTGTGAAAAATGTTTTTGGAAAAGGGTATCAGGAAAAAGAATTATACCATTCATGATTACGATTATTGATTACGGACTGGGAAATCTGGCCTCCATCAAAAATATGCTGAAACGCATTGGTGTAAAAAGCATCATTACCGATGATCCGGAAAAGATTGCAGCAGCAGAAAAATTGATTCTGCCTGGAGTGGGAGCTTTTGAAATGGGGATGAATTATATCCGGGAAAAAGGACTGCTGGATGTGATGAACCAGCGGGTTTTGGAAGATAAAATTCCGGTACTCGGCATTTGTCTGGGAATGCAGTTATTGTCCCGCCATAGTGAAGAAGGAGATGCGGAAGGATTGGGCTGGATTGAAGGTGATACAATCAAATTTGATTTTGAGCCTTCTAAAAACCTGAAAATTCCTCACATGGGCTGGTCGGAGATTTCCCAGGAGCATTCAAGTCAATTGATGCACGAAATGTACGAGGATCCCCGGTTTTATTTTGTGCATTCTTATCATGTGGTGTGTGATGATCCTGAAGATGTTCTGTTGAGTGTGGATTATGGAATGAAAGTTACCTGTGGAGTGGAAAAGGGTAACATCATGGGCGTTCAGTTTCACCCTGAAAAAAGCCACAAATTTGGTATGAAATTACTGTCAAATTTTGCCAATAACTACTGATTATGAGACGAATAAGAGTTATTCCGGCTTTATTATTACAAGGTGATGGACTGGTAAAAACCATTAAGTTCAAAAAGCCTAAATACGTCGGTGATCCGATCAATACGGTAAAGTTATTCAATGAAAAAGAGGTCGATGAGATTGTTGTGCTGGATATTTCTGCCACACCGGAAAAACGCGAACCCAACTTTCGGGTCGCCAGAGAAATCGCCAGCGAATGTTTTATGCCGCTTTGTTTTGGGGGAGGCATTCAATCCGTGGATCACGCAAAAAAGCTGTTTGACTCGGGAATTGAAAAAGTAGCCATTAATACCGCTGCTTATGAAGATCCCCGTTTGATAGAAGCTATCGCCCGAATTTATGGAACCCAGGCAGTAGTCGTGTCTGTGGATGTCAAAAAAAGCCTGTTTGGAAAATATCAGGTTTACACCCAGGGCGGTAAGAAAAACACAAAAAAAGATCCCCGGGAATATGCACAGGAAATGGAGCGCCGGGGTGCAGGGGAAATTCTCTTATACTCCATAGACAGAGATGGAACCTATCAGGGTTACGACCTGGATTTGATTTCTTATGTCAGCCCGGCTGTCAATATCCCTTTAATTGCCTGCGGCGGAGCAAATCATTTGGATGAATTTAAGTCGGTAATCAATGAGGGCCATGCATCCGCTGTGGCCGCCGGTAGCCTTTTTGTTTTTAAAGGAAAAGAACACCGGGCAGTGCTTGTCAACTACCCGAAGCAGGAAGAACTTATGGAAAAATTGTATGAACAAGTCTGATAAAATAACATTTGCCGTTGTAGGCGTAGGTCATATCGGAAAACGGCACGCTGAAATGGCACGCCGTAATCCACACGCAAAGCTGGTCGCGCTTTGTGATATTCGCAGCCCGGAAGAGCTGGGGATTGAAAAGCCTGATGTACCTTTTTATTCCTCAATTGAAGAACTCCTGGCTCATTCCCCGGAAGTTGATGTGGTCTGTATAGCTACGCCAAATGGGCTTCATGCTTCACACGCGCTCAAAGCCCTGGAAGCCCGCAAACATGTGCTGATTGAAAAGCCCATGGGCCTGAATAAAGCCGATTGCGAGCAAATTATTTACAAGTCACTGCAGGTTTCCCGTCAGGTTTTTTGCGTGATGCAAAACCGTTATTCTCCTCCTTCGGTTTGGCTCAAGGAGATTATGAACCAGGGACTTCTGGGCAAGATATTCATGGTCCAGATTAATTGTTACTGGAACCGCGATGACCGGTATTATAAAAAAGACGGATGGAAAGGGACCAAAGACCTCGATGGAGGAACACTGTTTACCCAGTTTTCCCATTTCATCGATATCATGTATTGGTTGTTTGGGGATATCAAAGACATTCAGGCGCGTTTTCGCGATTTTACCCATCAGCACTCGACTGATTTTGAAGATTCGGGAACCGTCAGTTTTTCCTTTGTGAATGGAGGAATGGGCTGCTTGAATTATTCTACATCGGTGTGGGATCATAACCTGGAAAGCAGCCTGACGATTATTGCAGAAAAAGGCTCAGTGAAAATTGGCGGTCAATATATGAATGAGGTGGAGATCTGTAATATCGAAGGGTATGAAATGCCTGAATTGCCACCAGCCAACCCTGCCAATGATTATGGCGCTTATAAAGGTTCTGCCAATAATCACGCTTATGTTTTTGAAAATGTGGTTGATACCCTGTTAGGCCATTCCATGATCACTACCAATGCCCTTGAGGGCATGAAAGTTGTCGAAATGATTGAAAGAATTTACCAGTTAATGCCATGCCCCATATCCTGACAATTGTTGGGGCGCGCCCCCAGTTTATCAAAGCCGCCGTTTTGTCGCGTGTGTTTTCTGCGGACGCCTCCTTCAAAGAAACCCTTGTTCACACCGGCCAGCACTATGATTATAATATGAGCGATGTGTTCTTCGAAGAACTGGAAATGGCTCCCCCGGCTTATAACCTGGGGATCGGTTCGGGTTCTCATGGCGCTCAAACTGGAAAAATGATGGTGGATCTGGAAGCTGTTATTTTAAAGGAAAAACCTGATTGCGTTTTGATCTATGGTGATACCAATTCAACCCTTGCAGGTTCTATGGTTGCGGCCAAACTCCATATTCCGGTAGCACATGTTGAGGCTGGTTTGAGGAGTTTTAATAAAAAAATGCCGGAGGAGATTAACCGGATTACAACCGATCATGTGTCTACGTTTCTGTTTTGTCCTACCCAAACGGCGGTGGATAACCTGAAGAATGAGAACATCCAGAAAGGTGTATACTTATCGGGGGATGTAATGTATGACTCGGTTTTGTTTTATGCGCAAAAGGCATCAAACATTCTCGATCAGTTGAAACTTCAAACGGAAAATTACGCCCTGGTTACTGTGCATCGGGCTGAGAACACCGACGATCCTGTGCGTTTGAAAGCTATTTTCAGTGCTTTGGGAAAATCAGGACTTCCCTGTGTATTACCGGCTCATCCTCGCTTAAAAAGCTATCTGGATAAGTACGGAATTCAACCTGCCGCCAATCTTTCATTGGTCGATCCGGTTTCATACCTTGATATGATTCAGCTTGAAAAAAATGCAAAAATGATTATTACCGATTCAGGAGGCGTGCAGAAAGAGGCGTATTTTTTCCACAGACCCTGTATCACCATGCGTGATGAAACTGAATGGGTAGAAACGGTTTCAGCGGGTTGGAATAAGATCGTAGGGGCGGATGAAAAGGCCATCATTGAAGCCATTACACGCTTTACACCTCCAGATTCTCACCCTGATTTTTATGGAGAGGGAAACGCAGGGGAAAAGATTGCTGAAGTAATCAAAAATCATTTGTAAACGGTTTATGAACTCAAATAAACACATTCTTTTTATTGCGAATTATTTTCCTCCTATCGGCGGGCCGGGTAGTTTTCGTCCCTACTTTTTTGTCAAACATCTGGTGAAAAAATATGGGAGAATCGATGTCATTACCGCTGATAGCGATCCTGTGTATAAATTTGACCATTCTCTCAGTCCTGTTTCCGCAGACAATCTTCACATACATCGGCTGGATCACCGAAGCTGGGAGCGGCTTTCCGGGATATTTGCCAAACTTCGGTTGCTGAGTATTCTGCGTTTTGTGTTTTTTCCTTTTCTTTGGGAGAGACAGGCCATTTGGGGGAGAAGGGTCGAAAAGTATCTTAAAAAGCATTTTTCAGGAAAGAATAAACCCGATGCCATTTATGCCACTTCCGGCCCTTTTTCGGCTGTCATGGCTGCTTACAAGTTCGCCAGGGAGCAAAACCTGCCTTTCATCGCAGACTTCCGCGATCCTTTTTCCTTAAGCCCTTCGCGAGGATTTGTTTCTTTGTTTCATTACCGTTTTTTTGAAAAATGGGAACAAAAGGTGATGAGCTATGCTCATAAAATCGTCGTCGTTTCCCCCACAATGAAAACAGATTACCTCGAAAAATATCCCTTTTTGTCCCCTGAAAAAATAGAGGTCATCTATAATGGGTTTGACATGGAAGTGGAAGA
>JAGQVA010001568.1 GCA_020438265.1 Bacteroidota bacterium | reverse complement strand
ATCGTCGGTTGCAGAGTCGCGTTCGAATACGCCTTCCTCATCCTCGGCGAGTATCTCCCCGGTCGTCGCTACGATCTCCTCACCCAGGCGCTTTTTGTTGCCCAAGCGTCGAAGCGACTTGAGGATCGACACGATGTCCCGGTGAGACAACCTGGAGTGCGCCGACATACTGAACTGCCGTTCGACATCATCAATCGAGTAAAGCAGCACACACCGGGCTGGTTCGCGGTCCCGCCCCGCTCTTCCGGCTTCTTGCAGGTAGTTTTCGAGGGAGCCGGGAATATCGGCATGAATTACCAACCGCACATCAGGTTTGTCGATGCCCATCCCAAAGGCGTTGGTGGCAGCGATGACACGCAACCCCCCCTTGATGAAAGCATCCTGGATGGTCTTCTTCGCCTCAGGCGGTAGCTTGGCGTGAAAGCTATTCGCCGCCAGCCCCTTCTCTCGCAAAAACGCTGAAACCTCTTCAGTTTGACTGCGTGTTGCACAGTAGACGATTGCGCCTCCAGCCCGCTCCTCTGGCAAATCCGCTTCCAGCAAGCGATAGACATCTTCGTACTTGGCAACCCGGGTGGTGGGGATGACATCGAACTCGAGATTGTGGCGATTTGCACCTCCATCAATACCCCTGAGATCTACACCCACCTTGTC
>JAGQVA010001567.1 GCA_020438265.1 Bacteroidota bacterium | reverse complement strand
ATGGTTCTGTCGAATTAAACGATGTCAATGCTTTTATTACCAATAACCAGTTTGGGCCGGAGTTATCTGCTTTTGGGAAAATTTTTCGGGGTCAACTGGGGCTTGATTTTACCTATTTAAGTTCGGAGCTGGAAGACGCAAAAGCACGGGAAATCGTTATGAATATTCAGGAAACGTTAGAAAAGATTGCTAACTTGGATGAAGATAAAGAATACATTAGATTAGAAAATAAAAAAGGAAAAAAGAATGATACATAAGGTTAAATCCTTCAGATTCAGAGTATATAGGGAAGATCCCTCACCCTAAAGGGATTCGGGATGCCTGCTGATGCAGGAAATGTTATTTTGCCATTTTGGCAATTATTGATTCCCAACTAATGTTGGGCATCCCGAACAGCGAAGCGAAGTGAGGGATCTTCCAAAAGGTCTGAAAAAGACAATTGTCCTTAGTTATATCATTTAACTTATTTCTTATACCCAATCAGTCCCAAATTCAATAAACATGAAAAAAATATCCATCACCCTCCTCTTTTTACTCATCGCTGGCACTGCCTGGATGGGTTTTGTTCGAGAACCCCTACCCCCGGTTCCGGAAATCTGCAGCGCACTCAGCGAGGAAGTTCCGCTTAACTTTGGTATCAATTCCATGAATGCTTCC
>JAGQVA010001566.1 GCA_020438265.1 Bacteroidota bacterium | reverse complement strand
GCAGAAGAGGGAGAACGAGTAGGTTTTGCGCAGTATCTGGTGGAAGAAGGAAAAGGAATGGCTAAAGCAGAAGAATTGGCTGAGAAGATTGCAGGGAATGCCGAAATGACCAATTATGCGCTAATGCATATTCTTCCCCGGATTGCGGACGCCCCTCAGGATCAGGCATTATTGCTTGAAAGTCTGACCGCAGCCATTGCACAAAATGCACCTGAAGCGAAACAAAGACTGAGAGACTTTTTAGCTGGAAAAGCGAAAAAAGTAGGAGAATAGATCATATAGACCTTCCAGGTTTTCAAAACCTGGAAGGTCTTGAAAAGGCTCCCAAAACCAAAAACCTATGCACTTCAAAGAAGCCCCGTTTCTCGAGATTCCGACGCAGAAAATTGACATCAAAAAACGAACTGCGGCAGATGGTGCGATTTACCTCAAATCGTGGATGCCACTGGAATCTCATCCCTACCGGATGACGGAAAGACTGGTCTTTTGGGCTGAGCATAAACCTGAAACTGTTTTCCTGGGGCAACGAAATGATGAGGGCGAATGGCAAACCATTACCTATGCCCAAACCCTGAATAAAGTCAGGAACCTGGCCCAATGGCTCCTAAATCAGAAAGTTTCTGTTGAAAAACCAGTGGCTATCATCGCTGAAAATAGT
>JAGQVA010001565.1 GCA_020438265.1 Bacteroidota bacterium | reverse complement strand
ATATGGGTTCTGCTGCCCCGGATATAAATCGCCTATCATAAAAGTCCCATCAGAAGTCCCATCCGTAATCCAGGGCTCCTTTCCGTGAATGCTGTCATCGCCAATAAAGTATAAATAATTATCCACCTGATAACCACCCCAATATCCTCTTGGAATTTCGTTAAAGGGCACACTCGGGTAGGTTTTGTTACTGGGATGAATGTCTTTGATCAGGTTGATTTGAGCAAGGGAAGTTGTGCCTGCTAGAAGCAGGAGGCTGAAAATGATTTTTTGCATGATTTTAAAATTTTTCTTTTAGACCTTCCAGGTTTTGAAAACCTGCGCTAAATAGCTAAGGTCTGAGTTATCAATATCGAATAGATACAGGATCAGATGAAGCGAGTCTCTCTCCCGCCTGATTTACACAAACCAGCCGATAAACATAGATTTCGCCTTTTTTCACTTTCTGATCCAGAATGTTATTTTTTTCCGGAGCATACTGTCCAAGGACTTGATCTCTACCGGATTCATCCGTTTTTAATATCTGAACCCGATAGGGAAAGTTTGTCTGCTGGTGATTCCATTGCAGAAGGATTCCACGCGCATTTCTCTCTAATCCCAATCTTTCAGGCAAATAGGGAAGGGGAAGGGCAACTTCGGCAGACCTGCTCAAATTGCTC
>JAGQVA010001564.1 GCA_020438265.1 Bacteroidota bacterium | reverse complement strand
GTGATGTACAATCCACCTACGTCTACAGAATCACCTCCAGCATTATAGAGTTCAATCCAGTCATCGAAATCACCAGCCGAGTCCGCCAGGGTAACAGTATTGCTCGCCATGAACTCGTTGATGAAAATGTTATTGACATAAGGTCCATAGACAATTGGCGCAACGTTGGTCGCATTCGGAGTCGGAACGGGGAAGGTGGTAAATAATGGTCCACCGTCGATGGTTCTACCGCTGGAAGTATCATCCATTTGCGGTCCGAAAGTCAATGAATCTACAAAGTGTGTGCTATCGCCATTGATCTGAACCAGACCAATTTGCTCACCGCCAGCTCCTAATTTAAGGTCCACATGAAGGACACCCTGAGCGACTTCACTGTCAGCCCACAGTAATAGGAAACCATTTGGTGGAATGGTGGTCAATGAAGGATCCGTAGCAGGAATCTGATAGAGAGTTGGATCAGCTAAATCATCAGTGATGTACAATCCACCTACGTCTACAGAATCAGTTCCAGCATTATAGAGTTCAATCCAGTCATCGAAATCACCAGCAGAATCGGCCAGCGTATTTGTATTGCTCGCCATGAACTCGTTGATGAAGATGTTATTGACATAAGGCCCATAAACGATTGGCGCAACGTTGGTCGCATTCGGAGTAGGAACAGGGA
>JAGQVA010001563.1 GCA_020438265.1 Bacteroidota bacterium | reverse complement strand
TAAATCATCGTATCGCGGCATCCGCTCTGAGTTACCACAATCAGCGATACCTCAAACTGACCCACGGCATTATAGGTATGTGTGGGATTTTGCAGAAAAGAAGTTCCCCCATCTCCAAAATCCCAGATCCAGTTGGCAATGGGATCATTGGGAGAAACACTTAAATTCAGGAAATCCACTGTCAGAGGAATACAACCAGACACCGTATCAGCAACAAAATCAGCCGTCGGGCGAACGATCTGCACATAACTGGGCTGAACAATTGTATCGGTACAACCAAATGTATTCTCTACAACCAGGGTAATATCATAAAATCCGGGAGTGTTATACACGTGGGAAGGATTCGCTACATTCGCTGTGCTACCATCCCCAAAATCCCAGAACCAACTGACTGCATTGGTAGACGAATCTGTAAAATTCACAACAAAAGGCACCCCACAACCCAATGGATCAGAACTATTAAAAAGCGCATTGGGAACAGGATTCACCTGAATATAATTGGTCTGAACCACTGTATCGCTACACCCTACTGCATTAGAGGCAATTAAGGTAACAGAATACGTTCCGGTAGCATTATAAGCATGTGTAGGATTCGGTCCCGTTACCACTGTTCCATCCCCAAAATCCCAGATAAAGGAACTGGCCCCGGAAGAATTATTAATGAA
>JAGQVA010001562.1 GCA_020438265.1 Bacteroidota bacterium | reverse complement strand
GTATATTTTCTCAAGCGACTAAAGGCCAGCGGATAAATCCGCCAGCCTTTTGCTTAAATAAATAGCTGAGTATTTATTTAACTTCTACTTGTGCACCGGCTTCTTCAAGCTGTGCTTTAATAGATTCTGCTTCTTCTTTAGAAACACCTTCTTTAATTGGTGTAGGAGCTCCTTCTACCAAGTCTTTAGCTTCTTTCAAGCCTAAACCTGTTACACCGCGAACGGCTTTAATAACACCAACTTTTTTATCACCAAAGCTAGAAAGAATAACGTCAAATTCAGTTTTCTCTTCAGCAGCACCACCAGCATCACCACCGGCAGCAGGAGCAGCAACTGCAACTGCAGCAGCAGCTGAAACACCAAATTTTTCTTCCATTGCTTCAATTAATTCTACAACTTCCATAACACTCATGTTAGAAATTGCTTCCAAGATATCGTCTTTAGAAACGGCCATCTTATTTCTCCGAAATATTAAAAATTAAAAAAATAAACATAAATCATCAAAATGATAATTTACGCAGCTTGTTTTTGATCGCGAATTGCTGCAATAGTACGAACCATTTTTGCATGAGGTTCCGCCATTGTGCGAACGAGTTTCTCGACAGGTGCTTTCATCACACTCATCAATTGGCTAATAGCTTGTTCTTTGGTTGGTAACGATGCCAA
>JAGQVA010001561.1 GCA_020438265.1 Bacteroidota bacterium | reverse complement strand
TGCCCAGCTATTTCCTGTCCATAACCTTTGGTGAAAATAATGTCTTTTCCTTTGACGATCACCACCGAAAAACCAGGTGCCGGGCTGGATTTTTTTACTTGCTGGAAGTAGGTGTCCAGCTTTTGTGAAAGAGGCTGGCTGATGGCTGCGGTGGTGAGAGTTAGCCAGATGAGGGTGAGTATGTATGGTTTTGACATTATCATTTTTGCGTAAATTTTGTTTGATCTTTTCTAATTAGAGAGATTCTTTGATGCGGTCGTTTGAAGATCCCTCGCTTCGCTCGGGATGCCCAACCTTCGTTGGAAAGTGGGGGAATTGCCAGATTGGCAAATCATTGAATCCAGCATTTGCTGGGCATCCCGACCAAAGGGAGGGATCTTCCCCAAATTCTCTGAAAGACGTTGCATGCAAAACCTAAATTCCAATCAACCCCCGCGCCCATTCCCTCGCCAATCGCCCCGAAGCCCACCAGGCACTCAAACCTGTAAAAACCAACATCCCCGGAATCAACAGCATCGTTCCGCTCCAATCAGGGATAAAAGGAAACTCAACCAGCCCAATGCCCTGAGTCAACTGACTGATTAAAGATGGGCTCAAACCCATTCCCAAAGGAATACCTATAACCAGACAAAAGATCGTAAGAATGAAAAATTTATATATCTGCCCCCA
>JAGQVA010001560.1 GCA_020438265.1 Bacteroidota bacterium | reverse complement strand
ATAGTTCAAGCTTAATTGGACCATTTTGGGATTGAAACTTGATAAAACATTAACATCATTTAAAGAAATAACTGAGCTTAATTGGACCATTTTGGGATTGAAACATATGATCAGAGATATAGTCAATGAGTTTCTTTGCGCAGCTTAATTGGACCATTTTGGGATTGAAACTTATGCTGGATTGTGAAGTAAAATTCACCGACATCAAGCTTAATTGGACCATTTTGGGATTGAAACTGTACTGAAGGGAGTCAATGACCGCAAACTTGTAGAGCTTAATTGGACCATTTTGGGATTGAAACGGGTATACCTTTTCGCGCATCTTCAGCTCTCTTTTGAGCTTAATTGGACCATTTTGGGATTGAAACATATTATCCAGGTAGGGTGCGTTGACCGGTATCGAAAGCTTAATTGGACCATTTTGGGATTGAAACTGAAAAAACAATATTGGCCGGATGCTTGAAAAAATTAGCTTAATTGGACCATTTTGGGATTGAAACTGAGAAGTATCCAAGAAACGGGATTTTATGGGATAAAGCTTAATCAGACCACTTGGGAATAAAAACCGCCGCCAGCGGCAATAACCCATGCGGCAACCGATATACCATCGCTGGCAGCCATTCGTGTAACCCATTCAGCATACCTTCAAACGTACTGAAATCAATGTATGCCAA
>JAGQVA010001559.1 GCA_020438265.1 Bacteroidota bacterium | reverse complement strand
GATGATGCCGAGGTCTATGTGGCCTAATTGAGGGAGAATAGAAGCGATTCCGTTGGGGCCGGAAATTTCTTCTTCGGCAGTGGCTGCGATAATGAGGTTATAGGGCAAATTTTCATGATTGTAAAAATGTAGGAAGGTAGCGATTAGGGAAACCAATGGGCCTCCCGCATCATTGCTTCCCAGGCCGAATAAAAGGTCCCCTTCTACGATTGGTTCAAAAGGGTTTCTCTCCCAGCCTGCATTGGGTTTGACTGTATCGTGGTGGGAATTGAGGAGGATATTGGGTTTTTCTGGGGAATAATGGCGGTTAATGGCCCAGACGTTATTTCCTTCGCGATGAATGGGGACGTTTTGGTCGATGAGGAAATCTGCGATGATTTGGGCAGTTTGGTCTTCCTCGCGGGAAAGGGAGGGGGTGGCGATGAGTTTTTTCAGGAGGGAAATGGCGTTTTCAACAATTGTCATAGATTGTTTTTTTTCTTTGACCCGGATTAAAATCGCGGGTCAATAGTGGGAAAATATTTGAGGAATAAAATTCCTGCATTCTTGTATATCTTCGATATGTTTTTGTTGACCTGGATTAAAATCGCGGGTCAATAGTGGGAAAATGTGTTGGGAATAAATTCCCGCTTTCTTGTATATCTTCGATATGTTATTCATTAATTATCGAAGATA
>JAGQVA010000154.1 GCA_020438265.1 Bacteroidota bacterium | reverse complement strand
TCTCTCAAATTCGTTTTTTATATAATCAGCGGCCATTTTCTGGCCTTTTTTACCTGCTTCCCTGCCTTCCAGAGAATCAGAGGCAAGAACCTCCATGTGTCGGGTAAGATCATCGATATTGATTGTGTTACCAAAAGATTGAGGGTCAGGACTCTGAGCAAAAACACCTGCATGCAGCAGGATTAAAATCATGAATATATATGGATGTTTCATGCCTTAAAATTAAGAATTATTCCTCATAACGAATCGGGTTTCATTCTATTTCAACCGAAGAATGTCCCTTCATCAGGCGGAAAAATTGCTTATCTCCGTTATTGGTGAGTTTGACCATATTGGATTGGGCAGGAAAAATCTCCATCAACATATCTGCCCTGATGTAAACTTTTTTCCAACCTGGAGGGCAATGAAAGGAAAGGTAGAACCAATGGGTATCATTTTCCTTTTCAATTTTTTCAAGATTCAGTTTAACCGTTTCATCATTAATTTCAATAATCACATGATGAGAAAAATAGGAAGAAATGTATTCCTGATTTTTTAAGAAAAATTCAGTCTCCTGATAATCTCCTTTCACTCCATAAGCATTTCTCAACGCATCGGCCATATCATTAGAAAAAACCTTGATTCGCAGGTCTGCTTTTGTATCCTGAGCTGAATGTTCAACCTCTATCACAGAAATATAGATAGCGTGAAACAGTAGCCAGTACAACAAATTCATATAGGTCAATGAAATCATTTTACTGATATTTTCTTAAATAGCAGGGAAAACCCCAGGTTGAAATTATGGAAAAGAATTGGTTTGTCATCATTAATCCTCAATCCGGAGGGGGAAAAGCACTGCGTTTGTGGAAGGAAGCTGCTATTCTCATGGAAAAAGAAAACATTCCATTTACGCCTGTTTTTACCCGGGCACCTCAACATGCCATCCAATTAGTTGCAGAAGGAATTTCCCAGGGATTTCGTCATTTTATTGCTGTGGGAGGCGATGGAACCATTAGCGAAGTGGTAAACGGAATTTTCACCCAGAAAGCGGTTTCTTCTCAGGAAATTTTATTAGCAGTTTTTCCGGCAGGAACGGGAAATGACTGGGCGCGTTTTTATAAAATTCCTTCCAAAGTCCGTGAATTGATCAAACTGATTCAAACCGAAAAAACCAGAATTCAGGATATAGGCAAAATTACTTATCAGGAAAATTCAGAGAGGAAAATCCGCTTTTTTAATAATGTAGCCGGAATGGGATTTGAAGCTTTTGTAACCGAAAAAACAAAAGATGTAAATAAGGCTGGATTTTGGGGTCAGGCAGGCTATTTGATGGGAGTGTTGACCAATTTATTCAAATTTGAGTCTCCCGAACTCTCCGTCCAGGCGGGTGATTTTAGCTATAAAAAAACCTGTTTACTTCTCACCATTGGCCTGTGTCGCTATAATGGTAACGGAATGAATCTCGTTCCCCTTTCCATTCCCGACGATCAGCTTTTTGACCTTACCCTGATCGAAAAAATCAGCCCATGGAATGTACTCAGACATATTCTCAAGATATATAATGGCAGGATTTATCGCCATCCCAAAGCGGTTCATTATCGTGCTGCGGAAGTCTACATTCAAAGTAATTCTCCGGCTTATATTGAAGCGGACGGGGAAGTTTTAGGAGAGGTACCGATCAGGGTTGAACTCATTCCAGAAGCGTTGAAGATTGTAGTTCCTTCCTGAAAATATCAAATCAAAATGTAAAAAGTCCTTTTTTAGAATGCTTAAAGTCTTTTTCAGGGGTATTTGGATTACTTAGTTTAATGAGACTATGCAAATACACGTTTTGTCTCCGGATAAAACAGAACCCCAAAAAAGATCACAATGAAACGAACGACCCTAACATTACTGTCAATATTTTTGATGTTGACGTTATTTGAAAATTGTAGAACTACACAAAAAATCTCCCAATCAGATACTTATGAATTATCTGATAATGTGTTAGCTGCCTTTGGCGAAGATATTTTCAAAAGAGAATCGTGTAGCAGTTGCCATACCCTTTCTCTTGAACAAGCACATTCTGCATTCAAAAGTCTGGATGGATTAGGGGGAAAGTATACCAGTGGTTGGCACTATTTGTATTTAGCCAATCCAGATACGATGTTCCCTTCGGCAATCATGCCATCATTTCCCCACCTTTACCAAAACAATCTCGACAAGAAGAAATTAACAAAATGGCTGAAAGAAAAGTCGCTCATCAAAAAGGTAAACACAGACTCGGTTTGGGCGAAAATGGTCCGTCAGGCAGATGTTTTATCTGAAGAAATAACCCAATCAGCTACTCCTGTAGAAGGCAGAACAGAGGCATTGGCATTGATCGCTTATTTACAACAAATCCCTTCTTCGGATTATAAGAAAAAGGTTGATAGTCTGGAAATGGAAAGAAAAAAGCAGGAAGAGATAGCATGGGAAAAAATGTGGGATCAGGCTTTGGCTGTCAAGGATAGTACAAACGTTATTTTTCAGGCATCTCAAAATAAAGAGAGCATCCAAAAGGGACAAAATCTTTTTGAACAATATTGTATCGCTTGTCATGGAAACAAAGCGGAAGGGCGAATTGGACCTAATCTGACTGATAAAGATTGGTTGTATGGAGGGAAAGAATTAGACATCGCAAGAACTATTGCTTTTGGAGTGCCTCACAAAGGAATGCTTTCCTACCGCTCATTCTTTACTCCCACAGAAGTGGGTGAGATTATCGCTTATATTTCTTCGTTAAAAGGCAAAGGTGGAAAGAAATGATTACACAGGAATGTAATAGTAGTGTCAATATTTAACACAGAGACACTGAGGCACAGAGATAATTCATTGACTATCAAACCCTCTGTGCCTCAGTGTTTTTATTATTATTGATCTATTGATATAACCTCAATCACTGATCATTCGGATTTTTACTAATCACAGTCACAACATCCCCGTCATAATCCAGTCTAACCCCTGTAAGGCCTTTTTGCTCATAAGGGACATTTTTAAGGACGTATCTCATTGCTTCTTTACGGGCAAGGTCTTTCTCATTTCCTTTAATCACCACCCAGGGAGATTTCTGCGTTCCGGTTGCCTGAAACATCAGCTCTTTGTATTTGGTAAAATCGTCCCATTTTAATTGGGCCTGCATATCCACAGTGCTCAGTTTCCAGCTAATGAGCGGATTGGACTTTCTTTCTTCCAGTCTGATATTCTGTTCTTTTCGGTCAATAGAAAACCAAAGCTTAAATATGATCATCCCATCTTCAACCAGCATATCTTCGAATTGAACGACCTGTTTGATAAACATATCGTATTGCTCCTGAGAACAGAATCCCATCACTGGCTCCACAACCGCACGGTTATACCAGCTTCTATCAAAAAATACAATTTCTCCGGGATTAGGGAAATGCTGAATATATCGCTGAAAATACCACTGACCTTTTTCCTGAGCGGTAGGTTTGTTTAAAGCCACCACCCGATAATGCCTCGGATTGATGAATCGGATGAAACGCATAATAGCACCACCTTTACCGGCGCTGTCTCGCCCTTCACAAATAATGACTAATCGTTTTCCGGTTTCAATCAACCAGTTTTGCATCCGGACCATTTCAATCTGAAGATTTATATATTCCGGATCGTTTTCCAGGGAGTGTAAGTGCATTTGTTTTAGTTTTTTTTATCAGATTTGTGCATTCAAGATCGTAAGCTCGTTTGAGGATTCAAAAAGAATCCCAGATTTTCATTCAATGATTTTTGATGAAACATTTTTTTCTATTAAAGGCGATTTACAGGTCAGGAAGTGTTCTCCTAATTATTCTCTGCCGAAGGCTTTAAATAGGATTGTCACCCTGAGCAAAGTCGAAGGGTCTAAGTAGACGAGAGCGTTTTTCAGTACTAAGGCCCTTCGACTTCGCTCAGGGTGACATCACAGCGCTTATTAAAGCACCATTTGCTACCTTAGAAAACGCTTTTGACAAATTTTTTCATATTTACCCTTCAATCGCCTTCACCAAATCCTCAATCAAATCCTCAACATCTTCAATTCCTACTGAAAGACGAATCAAAGTATCCTTCAATCCAATCTTCAGTCTCTCTTCCCGTGGGATAGAGCCATGAGTCATCGAAGCGGGATGATTGATCAGCGATTCAACCCCTCCGAGGCTTTCAGCCAGTGAGAATAAATGGGTACTGCTCAGCACTTTGATTGCAGTTTCCATTCGGTCATCTTTCAGGGTAAAAGAAATCATTCCTCCAAAATCACGCATTTGTTTTTTGGCAACTTCGTGATTGGGATGTGATTCCAAACCTGGCCAGTAAACCCTTTCAATGGCTGGATGATCATTGAGAAAATGGGCAATTTTCGCTCCGTTTTCAGCGTGTCTTTGCATCCTCAGATGAAGGGTTTTTATCCCTCTCAAAGTCAGGAAAGAATCCTGTGGTCCGGGTACTCCACCGCAAGAATTTTGCAAAAAGCGGATCTGCTGATCCAGTTCATCATCATTCAAAATAACCGCTCCCATTACCACATCTGAATGTCCGTTGATATATTTGGTCAGTGAATGAAGCACGACATCTGCTCCCAGGTTCAGCGGGTTTTGCAAATAAGGGGACGCAAAAGTATTATCAACTACAAACAGACAGTTATGAACTTTGGAGATTTCCGAAACAGCCTGAATATCAATCACATTCATCAAAGGATTGGTAGGCGTTTCTACCCAGATCATCCGGGTGTTTGGCGTAATATACTTTTCGACTGAAGAAGCATCTGCCATGTCAACAAACCGAAATTTAATTCCCAAAGGGGCAAAAACTTTGGTAAATATCCGATAGGTTCCTCCGTATAAATCATTACAGGAAACCACTTCGTCTCCGGGTTTGAGAAGTTTGATTAGTGAATCAGTAGCGGCAAGGCCAGAGGCAAAGCAGATTCCGTGTTTCCCATTCTCAAGCGCAGCCAGGGATTGCTCCAGGGCATTACGCGTAGGGTTATGGGTTCGGGAATATTCGTACCCTTTGTGATCTCCGGGAGATGCCTGAACATAGGTACTGGTTTGATAAATCGGAGTCATAATTGCTCCGGTAGTCGGGTCGGGGGATACGCCTGCGTGGACGGTTTTGGTTCCGAATTTCATGAAATTTTTATTATTATAGTGAACCAATCATAAAAAAGAGCGGTAAAATAAGGAAGATTTATATAAACATTAACCCTGCATGGCAAAATTAAATGCATCAGAAAGTAAGATCCTGGATGAAATAGCTGCCTGGAAAGCTGACGGGCCCGGTTTTCTCAATCGCGCTACCGATTTTGTAACCCGACCGCTGAGTTGGCTTACAGAGAAACTTACCCCCGAAGATGTCAAATCCAGCGTTTCCGGCGTAACTGAAAAAATCGTCGAAAAGCTACAGGATATGTCTCAATGGTCTGTCAATTCAGACGATGTACTGAAGGCAACCCGTGAGTTTGAAATTTCTGCAACAAGTATTGCAGAACTAAAAAAATCATCCATACATGACCTTGACCACGTTGCCGAGAGCTTTATCGAACAAAATACCCGAATGGCTACGCTGAGTGGTGTAGGTACCGGTTTGGTTGGTTGGCCTGGCTTAATCGCAGATCTCCCTGCTCTGTTTACTTTTTCTACCCGTCTGATTTACCAGATTGCTCTTTGTTATGGATTTGATATCGCAAAGGAGCCTGAAGCAAAAGCTTATGAAATGGAATATATGATGCGGGTTTTTAAAATCGCAACTTCTTCCGATAAAGTTCAAAAGCAACGAGCTTTGGCAGAACTCAAAGACCTGGAAGCAGGTCGGGATTCTCATGTCTTTGGCGAAGTGGGTGGAGACTATACAGCCAAACAACTTAGCCGAAATGCGACCTCTTTTGTTTCCAGAATTATTATCAAAGAAATTGTAGAAAGAACGATTACCAAAAAAGCAGTTGGTCTGGTACCAGGTCTGGGTGCCGTTTTCTCCGGCGGATTCAACTATGTCTACATGAAAGATGTGGGAGAAGCAGCTTATATGGTTTACCGCGAGCGTTTTCTGCTTGATAAAAAAGGACGAAAAAGAACCATTAGTATAGATATAGAATAGGATAAAATTAATTAAAGCAAATGGGCTGCGAAAGTTTCGCAGCCCATTTGCTTTATTCCCTGAGTGATGATTTCACAATAATCTCCGAATGCAAAGTCCTGTGGACCGGGCACCGATTAGCAATTTCAAAAAGCCTCTGTCTCTGCTCTTCATCCAGGTTGCCTTCCAGCTCTACAATACGCTCAATATGATCCAGTTTGCTCCTGGGATTACCAGTTTCTTCGGCATCTGAAACATAATCCTTATAATGCTCCAAATGAACTCTTACCTCCTTCAGGTCCCAACCTTTCCGATCTGCATACATGCGCAGAGTAATACTCGTACAAGCTCCTAACCCGGACAAAAGAAAATCATAGGGCATAGGGCCCAGATCGTCTCCGCCTACATGCTCTGGCTCGTCAGCTAACAGGGTATGCTTTCCGGCTCTGATCTCTGTTGTATATCCTTTGGCTCCGGTTCTTACCACTACTTGCCGATCTGTTACCAACGGATTTTTTTCTTCAAGATCCAGATAGCGGGTCGCCCAATTGGCAATCATATTACCAGCGTACATGGAATCTTCTTTTTTCATCATCAAATGATCCGCCCCATCAAGCGTGAGAAAACTTTTGGGGTGCATGGCTGCTGTATAGATATCTTTTGCATTATCGATATTTACGATTTGATCCTGAGGAGAATGTAATACTAATAAAGCTTTTTTTAGATTGTGAATGACATCTTCCAGTTTTATAGATTCGATATCATCCAGAAAGTGCTTTTTAATGACAAAAGGTCTTCCTGCAATTTCCACCTTTCCTTTTCCCTGTTTTCTGATTTTATCTTCAATCGAGGAAAATAGGTGTTTTACATGTTCTGGTTCTGCCGGCGCACCTACAGTTGCAATTGCTTTCACCGATTCAATCTGTGAACCTGCCAGAAGAACGGCTGTTCCACCGAGAGAGTGCCCAATCAATAATTGTGGAGCCTGGTAATTTTGTTTCAGATAGTCTGCGACATCGAGAATGTCCTGCACATTTGCAGAAAAGTTGGTGTCGTAAAACTCCCCCTCACTTTGACCAATTCCGGCAAAGTCAAACCGTAAAGTAGCAACTCCATTCTGGGACAGTGCCAAACTCAGGTTTTGAGCTGCTTTTAGATTTTTGCCGCAAGTAAAACAATGAGCCAAAATGGCAAAGACTTTGGGTTTTTCCCCAATGGGCAAATCGAGGTCAGCCGATAAAGTAAGACCGTTTCGGTTGGGGAAATGTATGCGTTTTGTTTTCATAATATCTATGTATCGAATCCCGAAGGTAATATGCATTCAAATGGCAGATTGTCTGCTGGGAGATATAATCATATTCTATATTTTTTCCAATACACCAATGACCTGATCCAGATCATCATCATTAATATCCAGATGTGTTACCATTCTGATATAGGCATTTCCAAACACACTTACAAGAATTCCTGCCTTATCTAACCTCTCAACTAATTTTTGCCAGGAAAGATATGCTGGATCTGGAGCGAAGACCAGGATATTTGTCTCCACAGGCATGAGTTCTTTTACCCAACCAGCTTGCTGTAACACTTCTCCTAATTTCTGTGCTCTTTGGTGATCTTCAGTCAGACGCTCTATATGGTGCTCCAATGCATACAATCCGGCAGCCGCCAGATATCCAGCCTGCCGCATGCCTCCTCCCAGCATTTTCCGGATTCTCAGGGCTTTTTTTATGTCATCATGACTTCCAACCAACATAGAACCTACCGGTGCTCCCAGCCCTTTTGAAAGACAGAAAGAAAGGGTATTGATATATTTTCCGTAATCCCTGGGATCATCTCCTGTCTCAGTCAACGCATTAAAAATGCGAGCTCCGTCTACATGTAACCGAAGGTGATTATCCCGACAAACCTCGCTGATAGCCTTTATCTCATCCATTGTATAATAACTTCCTCCGCCTTTGTTGCAGGTATTTTCGAGACAGACCAATCTCGAAATCGGGAAATGTAAATTTTCAGGATTAATGGCTGCTTCTACCTGCTGAGGGGAAATTCGCATTCTGTCTCCGTCCAGCAACCTGACTGAAACCATCGAATTGGCCATCATTCCTCCTCCTTCATACAAATACACATGCGCCCATTTGTCACAAATTACTTCATCCTGAGGTTGGGTAGAAAGTTTGATAGCAACCTGATTACACATCGTTCCGGAAGGACAAAACAAAGCCGCCTCCATCCCAAACATTTTGGCAGCCTTTTCCTGCAAAGCATTAATGGTCGGATCTTCTCCATACACATCATCTCCCACCATCGCCTGAAACATGGCTTCTTTCATATCGCTTGTAGGACGGGTAACGGTATCACTGCGTAAATCTATCATTGTTCATTCTTTGAGTTATGTTCCAACTTTCCAATTTAAATCGAATCTTTGAACTATTGGCAGGTAAAAATAGAGATTAGGTCGATTTTTTTTGCAGAAAGGGCCAAATCTTCTCAAATTAAGTATTATGGAAGAATTGATACATAACAGGCGAAGAAGAAAATCCGGGCTTATCAGAAAACCGAGGATTAAGAAATTCAACACAAAAATTACCCGAAAAAAAGGGAGCCTTACAGGAGTGTGTGAAGGGCTGGGGGAACATGTAGGTATTTCGCCCCTGTTTTTTCGCCTGGGATTTATTGCCACGACAATCTTTTCCGGTTTAGGGCTGATTCTTTATATTATTCTGGCCATTTTTCTACCTATGGAAGAAAGCGAAGAATCGGGACTCGATGGCCGCTTTGCCCTGGATGCTCCCCAAAAATTCTCCAGAGAAGATATGGATATTCTTACCGATAACCAGGGGCCGGGATCAACAGATTCACTGTCAGTTTGTTCGATTTGCGATACGGTGAGTAAGCCTACAGCAAAATTCTGTCATAAGTGTGGAAATCCTTTATAATGGCTCTTTTTTCAGACCTTCCAGGTTTTCGAAAACCTGGAAGGTCTGCCAACAGCTAACCTCCAACAGCTAACTGCTAAATATGAATCGTCAAATCCTCTACGGAATAAATTCATTTGAATACGAACATCCTTTCGATCGTGAATCCCTTTATCGACTGGAACGCACCAGAGGGCTGGATATCCTCACCCAAAAGGTATTGGAATATGGTCTGGAAAAATACCTTTTGATCAAACACACCGGAGACAATATCCGCATCACCTCCAAAAATATTCCTGAAATTCACAAACTCCTGACTGAAGCCTGCAAG
>JAGQVA010001558.1 GCA_020438265.1 Bacteroidota bacterium | reverse complement strand
CGGCCCGACGCACGTATTTGAAGTTTTCAAGAAACCGGTTTACACCCTGTCTTTCTTCAGGATTGAGGCTATAATATTTTCCTCCGGTAGGAATATCGCGGAATTTGGGGAATATTTTTAAATCAGTTTTACTGATATGTTTTTTGGTAAAAGGCTCATTGACGAACCTCAAACCTGGTTCTGCGCCCATACTTTCCATCAGAAAGGTAGAGCCTGTACGGCCAGAAGATATCATGATGATATTCTTCTTTTCTGATTGATGATACACAGACATTCGGGTCAGGAGTCCTCTTAACCCCTCACGAATCAGGTCATTTTTACGAATCAAGGCTTCTTGACGAACATTTACAGCCATGTTTTTTCTTTTTTATTTTAATCCAATTTCATCCAGTAATTTCCCCAAATCATCCAGGGGAAAAGACATATCTACAAAATTCTCATAGGGGTCTACATAATCCTCAGGTCTTTCTCCTTCGGACAAAAGATAACTATAATCCAGACCAATGGCATTGCTGATTACCCAATACATTTCATTGACTGCGCTGTGGTGCAAAAGTTCAATGATTTTGGTTCCGGGCTGGCAGAAAACGATATTGGTGAGTCCTGCTCCATGGGGACACATCACCGCTTCTGCTTCGGAAAGCATTTTGGCTTGTTCCATCACTGAAAGATTTTC
>JAGQVA010001557.1 GCA_020438265.1 Bacteroidota bacterium | reverse complement strand
GATAGGGTTTCATCGCTCCGGGGAAACGCTCGTTTTTACTCTGGCGGGGCTGGGACCCCATAAATTCGTAGCCGTGGGCGTACATGATGAGGTTGTTGTTCCAGTTTTCTGGAATGATGATGATATAACCGGCTTCTTCAAGGGTGCCTCTTTCGATCTTTTCGGAGGATTGGGAAAAGGCCGGGAAGCTGGTGGTTATTAGGAGAAATAGGAGTATGTTTTTCATTTTTTTGTTTTTTGAAGAATGGTTTTCTATCGAAAAGGGGGATTGATGAAGATCCCTCTCTACGCTTCGCTGTTCGGGATGCCCACCAAGGGTGGGGATACGTTGATGCGCTTTGCGCATTTTATTTCTTTTGCAGGCATCCCGAATCCCTTTAGGGTGAGGGATCTTCCCTATCTCACTCTAAGCCTCACCCCAAACCTTCCGTGCCGTATTCACCACCAGTTCCATCTTTCGCCACTGATCATCATGCGTCAAATCATTGCCGTGATGGGTAGAGGAAAACCCACATTGCGGACTCACACACATATTTTCCAAAGGCATGTATTGAGCTGCTTCGTCAATCCTGCGGCACAAATCGTCAATATCTTCCAGTTCTTTCAGTTTGGAGGAAATAATTCCCAAAACAACCTTCTTATTCTGCGGCACAAATCGAAGCGGTGAAAAATCCCCC
>JAGQVA010001556.1 GCA_020438265.1 Bacteroidota bacterium | reverse complement strand
TCGGGTAGAGTCTCTTCATTCTCCTGTCAATATCACTGACTGTAACAATTCCATCTTTATTTTCATCCAGACCAGCGTTTTGGTTGTAGGATGTGCCTGGTTTGGCGTAAAGTGCATAACAAAAATCCTGTTTGCGGGCTTTGGGATAAAGAATTGCCAGATAGAGATCAGTCAAACTCTCATAGTCACCATAACGTTCCCTGACCTTTTCCAGGTAGAGATATACATATTCCAATTGCTGCAAATGGTTCATCTTGCGCAGGCGTTGGAGAGAAACATTCATATCGCTGGCTGCATCAGGCATAAATTGAATCAGACCCGTAGCGCCGCTGCCTTTGTGGTTGAGTACCTGAGCGTCAAATTTGGATTCAGAGTACATCACCGCCATCAGCCATTCCGGAGCGACACCCAGCATATCGGCAATTTCTCTGACTTTATCTTCAAAAGATCTTCCGTCGGATACAAACTGACTGGCTTTATCCATCAAATAGAGCTGAGGACCTTCGATGTCTTCAATCGGGCCATCCAGTACAGGTTCGGGACTGTAAGACCGGATCGAAGGATTATAAAAGGTATGACTAACAATATTAGTCAAAATGACAGCAAGGATTACCAGGCCAATATTCTTAAAATTGCGTTTGAGGTTTGAAGGGATTGGTCTGGCCAGGGTTGTAGGCCCTTTACCC
>JAGQVA010001555.1 GCA_020438265.1 Bacteroidota bacterium | reverse complement strand
GAATGATAATCCGCTGAAAGTGCGACTATTGATCGCGCTTTTGTCCTTTTGTTCGGTGTCTTCTTTGGCATCATCTTTTTTCTTCTTCTGTGCCTGAAGCTCAAAGGAAAAACTCATTCCCAAACATAAAATGAGTAATAGTATTTTTTTCATCATAAAAACGGATGTTGTGAGTTACGTATAAGATCGAAATTTAACATATTTTTTAGCTACGCTCAAGGATTAAAACCCTGGCCGGGGTTTTATGTTTCATACAAGCAATTTTGACTCATTGGATTGATCATTGAATTGATCATTGAACCGCATTAAAATGGCGGTTCAATGGTGTGGGGCCTGTATGCCTGTAGACATGGGGGATTGTGTGGATTTATCTACAGGATTTTTCATCATTGAACCGCATTAAAATGGCGGTTCAATGATGAGGGCCCATTATGCCTGTAGGCATGGAGGATTAAGTGGATTTATCCACAGCATTTTTTTCCCACCATTGTGCCGCCATTTTAATGCGGCACATCTTAAAAGATATTTTGGGATTTTTCTACAAAATCCTCATTTTAGATATCATCAAGTAAGCTAATAACGATCCCATGAAATCTCTCATTTATATTCTTCTGATAACCCTGCTGGCATGTAACTGGTCACCCGGAGGGAAGGATACTTATCCCATTGGCCAGATCAAAATCCCTCA
>JAGQVA010001554.1 GCA_020438265.1 Bacteroidota bacterium | reverse complement strand
CAACGGAATTTATCTACGGGAGTTCCATCCGCGACGCAGCAGGCTTATTCGATATCAAAGAATTCACGAATAACACCGACATGAATAACGTCTCTGCTGAAATCAATAAAGTCATTCGTGAAGAAGTGGTGAAGCCATTCAAAAGGCAGGTAGAGGTGGGCGATACCGTAGCGTTTATGGGTGCTTTGGAATTGAACCAGAAGTTTCCTCAGATTGATCATTTGGAGGTATTGCCGATAGTTTTGGAAAAAATATAATGACCTCAAAAAAATATACCAGAAATAATTGCTTTATGCTTTTCCAACTTAAGGAGGTCCCCAGTCAAGCTGGGGATGACATACATGTATGTGTGGGTACACGTTGCCTGGGCAACGTGTATTTATACAGCCAAGGGCTGTCATCCCCAGCTTGACTGGGGACCTCCTGAGAGTAAAAATATAGTAATCAGAAACAAGCAAAAACTCCATGCTTTCAGCTAAAAACATAACCAAAAAATTCCCCGGCGTAACCGCCCTCGAAAACGTCAACCTCGAACTATCGCCGGGAAAAGTTACCGCTATCATCGGAGAAAATGGAGCAGGGAAATCCACTCTGATGAAAATTCTCAGCGGAGTTCACACAGATTATGAAGGAATCATTGAGCTTGAAAACAAGGTCGTACAATTCAAAAACACCCGAGAAGCGCAGG
>JAGQVA010001553.1 GCA_020438265.1 Bacteroidota bacterium | reverse complement strand
AACAGCTATACAATCCTCATACACAGATTTTCAGAGATGCTGAAATAGGTTTTCCCTTTTTTCCATTTGAAATCAGTATTATCAAATACTTTTCAGATGGAAGTACCGAAGAGAGAATCCTTGAAAGCCGTCAAATAGAAATAGAACTGAACGAAATGATTACTGAACGTGGGCGAACCTTTCCCATTACCAACCTCTCCATCAGGGTTAAAAATATCCATCCTGCCAGGAAGTTTTATGTAGCAGGTGTGTATTTGTCCATGAATTTTCTCGCAGATGCGGGTTTATTTCCCGAGAAAGGTCAGTTTCTGGAACCTCAGGAGAAAATCGACACCCCAAAACTGAGGCTCGCTCACGCTCCTTATCTCGATGCCAACGGATGGGACGAGAGCAGAGAAATCATCAAACTTGTTTTTTGCGAAGAAGCCTTTACATCTGAAATGTTTGAACTTCCTCCACTGCCCTACCCTGAAATCAAAGGTGCTAAAAATATTCCTCAGGCAGATCAATATCGTGATATACCCGGCAAAAAAACGCCTCCAAAAGCAGATTGGGCGACACTTTTTTTTGAAATCATCAGCCGTCGGCCCTATACCTGAAAGAATCCCATTTAATAATGATTATCACGACTGAGTATTATTTGACCAAAACCTTCCAGGTTTCGAAAACCTGGAAGGTTTAAAAGTGAA
>JAGQVA010001552.1 GCA_020438265.1 Bacteroidota bacterium | reverse complement strand
TCTATTTTATTACTCATGTTCTTTTATTTTAAGCTACTCAACCGTATATACTTTTCAATGTTCAGACGATTGACGTTTAATTCTTCTACTTTCTCTACCCCCTGAATCACCAGCGTATCCTGAATGATTTTTATCTCAAATTCAAATTCGTGATTCTCCCATTCTCTGAAGTTACAATATTCCAGATATTCTGTGTAGGTATTCCCCTCCAGTGAGTATTTACCACCTCCGGCGACAAATACAGCGGTACTGTCTTTCCCCATATTCAAATCATGGTTAAAAAAAGCAAAATGGGATTCATTGATTATTTTGATAAACTCCTGATTTGCCATGTAGTCTGTAATGGTTGTATCATTTCCCTGTATGATTGTTCCTGTTAATAATTTCCAGGTGCCAATGATGGGAGCAGGTTGTTTGGGAGAGGAATGGGTTTCTGTGTCTTTGCCGCAGGAACTGAAGATGATTAATCCGATCGCGAGTGAGTAGATGATTCTCATGTTTGGGTGTAGTTTTTTATGGAAAGTTTTTGCCAATTTAGGATAATTTTGTGAATGCTGCGAAACCTGCAAAAGGAGTAAACAAATTCCTTTCTGCCACCTTTTTGGACCCCCACCTTAAAGGCATCTTCGACTCGCCCAGGCCACGCCCCCTTAAGAGCTAATCTCTCTACATCTTTTTATTTACCTGGCTATCAGG
>JAGQVA010001551.1 GCA_020438265.1 Bacteroidota bacterium | reverse complement strand
TGGGTTTACCTGGGCACTGGCCATGGCCCCTTTGATGGCTTCAGCTCCCAGTTGGGTTGCTGAAATACTGGACAAAACACCTCCGAAGCTGCCCAGGGGAGTTCTGACAGCTGAAATTATATATACTTCATTCATAAATGCTAAAATTAATTTTTGTCTGATTGTTGATGATTAATCAATCTGCAAATATAATAAACAAAAAAGGAAAAATGGAGGGCAGATGAATACCGGCGTCAAAGATTTTATGGGTTGACTTTTGGCTAATGGCAGTTAGCTCTTGGCCTTTAGCTGTTAGTTCAATAGCTAATAGCCAAAGACCAATAGCAAACAGCTAGTACCTAAACGCCAATCCTCCAAATACCAGTCCACTACCAGAACCAATCATAAACAGCGTATCATTCTCTTTCACTTTCCCCTTCTCGACGGCATCATTCAAAGCAATAGGAATACAGGCTGAACCCGTGTATCCATAATATTTCATTGCGGTATGGGCTTTCTCATGGGGAAGATTGAGGTTATCCAGCGTTTTGTGGATACTATTGATATTGATCTGTGTCAGGAAATAATGATTTACCTCCGAGGCTTCCATATTGAGTTGGGCCAGTAAGTTTTTCGAAAGATGTGTCCACATCTGAGGATTTAATTCTGGCGGGAATCGATAATTGATTTTGAGAAAATGTTCTTTTCGATTGATTAC
>JAGQVA010001550.1 GCA_020438265.1 Bacteroidota bacterium | reverse complement strand
TATGTCTCGGTTAGGTTTTTTGTTACAGCAAGTTACATTTTCCTCTGATAATATGGCAATTGAATAAATTTTTGTAAATTTTCCCTGAAATTGAGAGAAATATGGAAATAGCAGCGAAAACCTATTACGATACCCCGGTTGGACCCATCGAAATCCAGGCCTCAGACGCCGGAATCCTATCTCTTACCTTTACTGATTACCCTACCTACGAAATCAATCCTACCCAGGAACATTTGCTTCAATGTATCGAGCAGCTGGACGAATATTTTGCCGGAAAACGCACCCGTTTTACCGTTTTCCTGGACATGGAAGGGACAGAATTTCAGCGCCGTGTATGGCGGGAATTGATGGAAATTCCCTTCAGTAATACAGCCTCATATCTCGATGTTGCCAAACAAATCAAATCTCCCAATGCTGTCAGAGCCGTGGGCAGTGCCTGCGGGAAAAATAAACTATGGTTGCTGGTGCCCTGTCATCGGGTGATTGGCAGTGATGGAAAACTGACGGGATATGCGGGCGGATTGAAACGGAAGCGTTGGTTGCTGCAGCACGAATGGGGCGTATTGCATGGGAAGCAGGCGACGCTGTTTTGAATACATTTAAAGCACTTACATAATCATGAAAACCTTAAGAATTATTATTCTCATCACGATTCTTTCCTGGAATTTTTATCTACACGCCCAGTGGAAAGACGAAA
>JAGQVA010001549.1 GCA_020438265.1 Bacteroidota bacterium | reverse complement strand
CTGAAAAGCAGATTCAACTTCCTGACGAAGAGAATCATAAAAGGCTTTGGTAATTTCCTTTCCGGTTTCCTTACCAATGATTCCCATAATTTCTGTATCCATCATTCCGGCAAAACGACTGCAATATGCCACAGGTTCCATCACAAACCCCAACTCGGCAAATCGTTTCACCGCTATTTCCGCAAAAAGGATTTCCGAGTCGATGATCACGCCGTCACAGTCAAAGATTAAATGTTTCAAAGTAGATATTTTGTTTTATTATTAATGTAGGGTTGAGAGCGTTGTTGGAAGATCCCTCCCTGCGGTCGGGATGCCCAACTTCGTGGGAAAAAATCATTTGCCATACTGGCAAATTAACGTTTCCAGCACACGCTGGGCATCCCGAAGCAAAGCGAGGGATCTTCCCCAACTTTCTATCAAATAGATTCTCAATACCCATTTTCCAAAGAAAAAGGCTCCTATTCCTTCAAAATCTTAACCATTTCCCGATAAAGAATAGGTCCAGTATCAGGCCCAAGAGAATTGATTTCTCCATAAGGAGCATCATCATTATCGTAAGTATAGGGCTCTTTTTCATCCCACTGGCTTTTAGGAACTACATAACCAATCATATCATTGGCCAAACCAAAGACCAGTTTATATTCTCCTGGCATGAGAGATCTGAGAGAAGGCGCTTCCACAGGTTCTATATCATAATCC
>JAGQVA010000153.1 GCA_020438265.1 Bacteroidota bacterium | reverse complement strand
ATCGTGGTCTTTAAATGTCCAGTTATTGAGACTCATGGAGCTATAGTCTTCATCTGCGATAATCATGGTTGCCTCATTGGTCATGCCAGTCATTTCCTGCAGGCGATCAAGAGGAATATATACTTGTCCGGCATCAGTCGCGGGAACATTGTTTTTAAATACCTTCGCAATGGTAATTTCTTTTGCGTCAAACGTTCCGTTTTTATCGCGCCAGCGGAGAAGAACATGGTCTCCTGCTTTGAGTTTTGTGGCTTCTTCCATTCGTTCTCCGATGATGGCAGGCAGTGTGGCCTCTTCAGTCTGGAATGCGTCTGTGGGTAAATCCAGAAGGGTTTGATCCCTGGGAACGCCTTTGAGGGTAATATTTTGCATACGTCCTTCGGGATAAACGGAAGCCTGGGTATAGAGAATGGGAACTACATTCTTATCCTGCAATTCTGGTGGAATGGGAGCATGTGCATCTACCAGGGTATAAGGATCGTAGGGATCAAAATCATTCTCCCAAAACTGTCCCTGACCAATTTCCCATGCGATCATATCTCTTTTAGCCTGAACGTCCCAACCATCCATCATGCTATTATAAAAAATGATGATGACGTAAGACATGGACAATACAATTACATTTAACCAGGTTTTCAGCCCCGCACCGATTAGGTTTCTGAATGCAACTTTAAAAGCTAACATAATCCTGTTTTTTATGGGTTTTAAGCCGTTTCCTTATTTAATATTTCATCCTGAACTACTTTTCCATCGGCTAAATGGATGATTCTATCGAGGTATTTCATCACCTTTTCATCGTGAGTAGAAAAAAGGAAGGTGGTCTTCAATTCCCGGTTGAGATTCTTCATCGTTTGTAAAATCTGGTGGGAATTTTCTGCATCGAGGTTGGCGGAAGGTTCATCTGCCAGCAAAATTTTTGGTCGTTTGACCATCGCTCTGGCGATTGCTACGCGCTGGCTTTCTCCTCCGGAAAGCATGGCGGGTTTAGATTTGAGTTTGTCTGTTAACCCAACCCATTCGAGCGCGTCCATGACTGCTTTTCGACGCTCCTCCGCACTTCGTTTTTGTAATAAGAGCGCAAACTCTACATTTTCAAATACATTGTATACTGGAAGGAGATTATAGGATTGGAAAATAAAGCCAATATGTTCGTTGCGTAATAAAGCTGCCTCCCGATGGCTCAGAGTAGAAACTTGTTTCCCCATTACTGTTGCGACTCCTTCTGAAGGGATATCCAGAGAGCCAATAATGTTTAACAGAGTTGTTTTTCCCGAACCACTGGGCCCGACCAAACCTGCAAATTCTCCCTCACCAAATTCCAGGTTGATGTTTTTCAGGGCAGTAAACTCGCCCTTACCCACCGGAAACCGTTTGGTCATGTTTTGAATTGTTATGATTGAGGAGTTATCCATATTAATAAATTAGATTAATGATTGAAGACCAGCAGAATCTGAATTCCTTTTCCTCCGAAGAGGTTTTCAGAAAATTGCTGTTGGGGTAACTGACTGTCCGTAGGATTCCAGAAAGCCAGCACATTGAAAGTAAGTTTGGCAAAACTATGTTGCCATCTCAGTAAATTATATACATTTTCATTTGTCCAGTCATAATAAAGAATTGCATTTACCTGATCAAAAAGCCCCAGAGGATAGGAAGCAGTAAATGCGGTAAGTGTTGCTGTATTTTTAAATTGAAAGGGTTTTTCATCGAATGTATAAACCAGTTGCTCGGCAATGACTGTCAACCCACTGCCAATACTAAAAGTATAATCGGTTCCCAGATTGATCAAATGTTGATTAGTCAGTAAACCAATGTTTTGGGTAGTGTGAACCCATGTCGCTTCTACCCATAGCCCAACTTTCAGGTCCCACTTTCCATCGATGCCAAAACGATGTTCAGGAGTGTTATTAAAGGTAAATTGGCCTAATTCCGAGACTTTGGCATTTCGATGATGATAGGTAACGGCTGCTTCCCCATTTTTTGTTGGAAACTGAAATCTTCCTCCAAATTCAGGAATTTTGGTTGCAGAAGGCGCAATGTCAAACCCTCTGCGATTTTTGTTTCCGTAAAGTCCCCAAAGCCAGATATTGGCATTATTTAGAAAATAATACCGCCCTAAAACACCATAAACCCCATCAGTCAGTTGTAATGGATCTCTGGGGTCAATCTGATCAAACCACATCAAGGGGCGAAGAATAGAAGCTGATCCAAAATTGATCTTCTGTAAACCTACCCTGATTTCCAGCTGAGGATTTGAGTAGCGAACCCAGCCCCGATAGGGCCTGATATCTCCGTTGGTGTTGGCAGAATCAAAAGGCTGAAAACCCATGGTACCGAAAATATTGGCTGAAGCTTCCAGATCTAATAATTGGGTGTTTGGAAGACCTTTCGACAGATTTATTTGGGGAATATACCTCCCGCCAGTGTAAAAATTGAGGTTATTACCGGGATTAAAAAGGACAAAACCGGATGCCTGGCCTTTAAAGGTCAATGTTAAGGCTGTGGAATCAGTCTGTGCGTAGGTGAAATTTCCCAGGCTCAACAGCCAAAAGAAAGCCTGGTATATGTATATAGTCCTCATTTTTGATTCCTGAACCCGCTTAAGTTAGGGATATTATTCTACAAATGCTCTAATAAAAGTATGCTTATACCATGCGAAATATCATTTTTTTTCTTTACTGTTTTACTCAATGGATATAATTATTTTTTGGTAAAATCCTTATCGAGGATTAAAATTTTTGAATTCCTTCATTCCTCACTAACTTGCTTTAGATGACGGATCAGGAGATTATATCAGCGTTACAGGCCGGTGGAGCCAGGCAGGAAGCTTGTCTGAATTATCTGTTTGATCAGCACAAGGGGCTGGTTGGCTCTGCTATTTCTCGTCATCAGATAAGTGAAGAGGAGGCGTTGGATGCTTATGCTGATGCAATTATTGGCTTTCGGAAACAGGTGATGTTGGGCAAGTTTCGGGGTGAAAGCAAAATCTCCACCTATTTTTATACAATCTATTTCCGGCGTTGTGTTGATTTGATCCGGAGGCGGGCGACTCATCAAATAAGTCAGGTGGAAGAATATCCTGAAGTAGAAGATGAAACGGTAAATACGGAAGCGGATCTGATTACCCGGGAGGCATTTAATCAGGTGATGGAGTATATGGAGAAGCTGGGAGAGGTTTGCCGCAAAATATTGATGTACAGGTACTACTACGGATATGAAGATATGGAGGAAATTGCTCGTCTGGTAGAGGTGAAAAACGCCAATACTGCCGGTAGCTTGCGATACCGCTGTATGAAACAGCTGATGAGGATTATTAAAGAGGCAGAACTTCAACAAAATTAATTATGGAGAACTCAGATGCCCTGCTACAAAAAATAGAATCTTACTTTTCTGATAACATGTCGGAAAAGGAGCGAAAATCCTTTGAACAGGAAATCTCCAGAGATACAGAACTGGCTGCCGAAGTTGCGCTTTTTCGACAAAGTCATGAGGCCATTCAGGTGTTTGCTGAAACCGAATTGAAAAATCGTCTGAAGAAACGTTATTACGAAGAAACTCCTGCAAAACCGGTCCGAAGATTATTTCGTCAGCCCTGGGCGATGGTGGCTGCTGCATCGGTTTGTTTACTCATCGCTGCTTCCATCTGGATTTTCTTTCCGAAAAATTCATCCCCGCTTTCTCCTGAAGAATTATTCCAAACCTATTATAAACCTAATTCTGCCATTGCCCATCGTGGAGATGATAACCCTGTTATTGAGGCTGTAAATGAGGCTTATCTCAATGAAGACTATGAAAAAGTCATTCAACTGATTGGAAAATTGAGTCCGGATTCAATTGGTGATCGCGCTCCTTATATCTTTATGTTATTGGGATCAAGCTATTTGGCCCACAAAGAGCCGGAAGAAGCAATTTCAGCTTTTGATAAGGTACAGGAGGGGAGTGCCTATCAATGGAAGGCAAAATGGTATAAGGCGCTCGCCTTGTTGCAATTAGGCAATGCGGTTGAGGCCCAACCTCTGTTAAAAGATTTGACGCAAAGCAGAGAATTTGGTGAAGATGCCAAAATCATTTTATCGCGAATAGAAGAATAATGGGGGATTCAAGAGGGACGAGGCAATGGGAGTTCATCCATCCGCTAATTTAAAGTCAAACTGAATAGTAATCCAGGCACGCATGGGTTTACCATTATAAGAAGCAGATTTAAACCTGATTTTGCCTAGATGAGGATTAACTGCGTCCTTAAAGTAAACAGAGTTTTCTGTTGTGTATTTATGCGCGATGATTCTGCCATTCTTATCAACCAAAACCTGAATGGGCAATTCTCCTTCTATACCTTGTCGACGTGCATATTCCGGATAATGAATTAATTGTGAAACTGCACTGAGGTTTAAAGGAATGGGCTCAACCACGACTTTATCCATGGGAGGTTCTGCGTTTTTGGCAGATAAAGCGATTGTCAGGAGACCTAAAAAACTGAGTAAAATAAATGATTGGTACCTTAGCATAATCTGAAAATTTAATAATTCAATAACGATTACAAATATACTAATGTTACCTTAATGTTAACAAAAGATTAAAATAAAGTTATTCAATTATTATCTCATTATCAACTAATGGTTACCTCATTATCAAGTATGGGGAAGGGGAGAAGGCAATTTTACCGTTTTAAGTAATAGGAAATTGCACTCAATATTAATATGTGTTTTGCAATTTTTATGCTATTAACCAGATAAATTTTGTTGGTAGACAACAAAATCAGATAAACAACAAAAACGCCGAAAGGATGGTAACAATCAACACAAAATAGCGATATGCTCTTTCCGGAATGCGTTTGACAATAATAAAACCCAAATAGGCTCCCAGAGCAATTCCGGGCAAAACAGTAAGATCCAGCAGAAGAGACTTGAAAGTAATGGTTTTCCAGACAAATATATGAGAAGGGAATTTTGTGAGATTTAAAATCATAAAAAACCAGGCTGTTGTACCGATAAAAATGTTTTTGGGCATTCTCATGGATAACATATAAACAGCCATGATTGAGCCAGCTGCATTCCCGATCATGGTGCTGAAACCAGCAAATAATCCCGTCCCGGTAGAAAAAAACCAATGACTGGGGACTGCCTTGTTTTTCCTCCGTTCCATCACCAACATGACGACTATTCCGATTAAAACAATAATACCCATCGATATTTTGAACAAATGCGCTGAGATATATTCACCAAAAATGGTCCCCAATAAGACCCCAATAATAGCAATAGGCATAAGTTTTATGATATGATGCCAGTCAGCGGAACGCCGGTAATAGGAAACAGCAAATATATCGGCCAGGCTCAAAATGGGTAATAAAAGCCCGGTAGAGGGTTTGGCTCCAAAGATAAATACCATAATGGGAATGACGATATAAGAAACTCCCGCTACGCCGGTTTTGCTCATGCCGATAATGGCTCCGGCTATAAAAAAAAGAACCCAATCCAGGGTACTGAGTTGAAATTCTGCAAAAAAATCAGTCATAATCAGAAATTGATAAGGTAAAGCTAAAGAACTACCTGGCAAAATTGTGACTATTCTCAGATTTTTTGTCTATATTATGGAAAATAAACACCTAAATATTGACTACTATGATTGTAAGTTTGGTTATTTTTATTCTACTAGGCGCACTTGCTGGCTGGGCAGCTGGTAAGATTATGAAAGGAAGCGGATTTGGCTTTCTGACAAACGTAATCCTTGGAATTGTTGGTTCTGTGGTAGGAGGATTTTTGTTTGGATTATTAAATATCTCTGCAAACGGTACGATTGGTGGCATCGTAACTGCCATTGTAGGCGCAGTCATCGTTTTATATGTTGCCAAATTGCTTAAAAAATGATAGCTGAAAAGTAAAATACTTCCTTATTGGAAGAAAAGATAAAAGCCTGGCTAATCAACAGCCAGGCTTTTTATTTGTAGAAAAACAATTAACCCAATTTGAGATAGTCATCCTTAAACTTATTAGTCAGCTCATGAAGCTGCCTGCTAATTTCATGACATTGACTGTGGACATGTCCCATGCATTCTTTCTTGTTATCCCGATAACCATCGATTTTTCCTCTCAGGTAAGTCATTTGTAGCGCTAATTCTAACAGCTTCGCTTCCTGATCCTGCAGGACGAGAGCAAATTCCTCAAAATCCCGAAAAACTCTATTCATGGAAATTTTTGCTTGTTGAAATGAATGTTTTTTGTTGAATAAGCACGAAATATCCCTAATCGATTAACCTGATTTAATGAGAGAAATCATTTTGGATAATGACTTTTGTCATTTTAACCATTTTTAAATTCTTGAGATCCTGCTTACCTTTCTTTCAATTATCATGGATAGATCGAAACGCTGAAAAAAAGGTTAATGTTGAAGAATCAAAAACATTTGTTTACTCTGGAAGAAGGAGTTACCTATCTGAATTGTGCCTATATGTCTCCACTATTGAAATCAGTGGAAGAGGCTGGAGTACAAGGAATTATCAGAAAAAGATCTCCTTTTTCTATTCAGGTGGAGGACTTTTTTGAACCAGTCCAAAAACTTCGGGAAGTGTTTTCGCAGTTAATCCAAAATCCTGATCCTAACCGAATTGCACTCATTCCGGCAGCAAGTTATGGACTGAGTACAGTTGCTGCCAATCTAAAACTGAATGCCGGGGATAATATTATAGTGGTTCATGAGCAGTTTCCCAGTAATATTTATCCATGGGAAAACGTGGTTAGGGAATCCGGGGCGGAGTTGCGTACAATTTCCCCTCCGGAGTCCATCTTCCCCAAAGGAGAAACCTGGAATGAGAAAATATTGGAAGGGATTGACGAAAGAACCCGGATGGTGGCCATTGCTCATTTTCATTGGGCTGATGGTACACGGTTTGATTTAAAAGAGATCCGAAGAAGGACGCGTGAGGTGGGAGCCTTGATGGTTGTGGACGGGACGCAGTCTGTCGGGGCATATCCTTTTTCTGTGCAGGAATATGAACCTGATGCGCTTATTTGTGCAGGTTATAAATGGCTCATGGGGCCCTATTCGCTGGGCCTGGCTTATTTTGGGCCTTATTTTGATGATAAAAAGCCACTTGAGGAAAACTGGATTAATCGTTTGGGTAGCGAAGATTTTTCCCAATTGGTGAATTATGAGTCTCGGTATCAACCTCTGGCTGGAAGGTTTAATGTTGGCGAACAAAGCAATTTCATCCTGGTGCCTATGTTAACACGTGCCATCGAACAAATCCTGGAATGGGGGGTAGAAAATATCCAGGAATATTGTGGTCATTTAATTGAAAAACCCATAAAAACATGGACAGAGTGGGGATGTGAAATTGAAGCAAGAGAATGGCGAGGGAACCATTTATTGGGTGTCCGACTTCCCGGGAGAATTGATATCAAACAACTGAAACGCGCCCTGGACGAAGCAAACATTTCAGTATCTGTAAGGGGTACAGCCGTTCGTATTTCTCCACATCTTTATAATGATTCTTCTGATTTTGTGAAAACTTTATCAGTGTTTCAGGGATTTTTTGATAAAATTGCTAACTAATTGTCTTGTTTATTAAATAAATAATATTCGCTTAAATTTTTTTTTTAATTTTTATTACTTATAATTGCCATCTCAAAGATGAAACATACAGCTACATACAGGAGTTTTTATTTTTACTTTTACTATTTTTTTGGTAGAGGCAGGGACCTTGTATGAACTTATTTTGATAAAAATTACGAGAGTCCCTGAAACAAAATTTCAGGGGCTTTTTTTTTTTAATGGAAACGAAGAAAAAAATTATGGAAAGTGTATTGACATCAACCCCAAGAATTGCCATCCAGGGTATTCCCGGCGCCTTTCACGAAATTGCGGCCAGGCAGTTTTTTGGTGATGATATTGCTTTGGAGGCTTGTGATTCCTTTCCCATCTTGTTTCGTTCTCTTAATGAAGAAAAAGCAGATTTTGGAGTGATGGCAATTGAAAACAGTGTTGCGGGAACGATTTTGCCTAATTATGCACTGTTGCGAAACTCCAAGTATACCATTGCCGGAGAGGTTTATTTGCGAATCGAACATCAATTAATGGCTTTATCAGGACAGACGATTGAAGACATTTACGAAGTGCACTCCCATCCGATGGCCATTTTACAGTGTCAGAAGTTTTTCGAGGCCTATCCTCAGATCAAACTCATTGAGACCTCAGACACCGCTGAAAGCGCCCTGAACATTCAAAAAAAGCAATTACGGGGAGTTGCAGCCATTGCGGGAGAACTGGCTGCCGAGCATTATAATCTTGAGATTTTACATCGTGGGATTGAAACCCATAAACGAAATTTTACCCGATTCCTGATTTTAAAGAAAAAAGGTACAATCTCTCTGGATGAAAATTTGCTGGATAAAGCATCCCTTTGTTTTAATCTGGTCCATAAAGTGGGAAGCCTTTCTCAAATTTTACTGGTTCTTGGAAGCCATGGTATGAATTTAACGAAAATTCAATCTTTACCACTGGTTGGCCGTGAGTGGCAATACTTTTTTCACATTGACCTTGAATTTGACTCTTATCAACAATATAAACTGGCTCTTTCAGCCATAAAACCTTTAGTAGAAGAATTAAAAATATTGGGAGAATATCCAAAAGGAAACAAATAAAATGATAATTCAACCTGCAAATAGACTTGATCAAATCCAGGAGTATTACTTTGCCGGCAAATTGCGGGAAATTCGCCAGCGTAATGCTGCAGGAGAGGATATTATTAACCTGGGAATTGGAAACCCTGATTTGCCTCCTTCAGATGAGGCAATCAAAAGCCTGATTACAGCAGCAGTAGAGCCTGGAGTTCATGGCTATCAACCCTATAAAGGGCTTCCTGGTCTGAGAGAAGCTTTTGCCAACTGGTATCTGAATACCTATGGAGTAGAATTGGATCCTGAGACAGAAATTCAACCTCTGGCTGGATCAAAGGAAGGAATTCTTCATATTTCTATGGCTTTCCTGAATCCGGGAGATCAGGTTTTGATTCCTAACCCTGGTTATCCGACTTACCTGTCAAATACTCGTTTGGCTGGAGGAGAACCTGTTTTCTATTCATTAAGAGCTGAAAATGACTGGTTACCTGATTTGGAAGAACTTGGTAAACGGGATCTCAGCCAGGTAAAACTGATGTGGATTAACTATCCCCACATGCCTACAGGCGCAAAAGCGACAGAGGATATTTTTGACCAACTCATTGAATTTGGCCGTAAACACCAGATTCTGATTTGCCATGACAACCCTTATAGCCTGGTTTTAAATCCGGAACCAATTAGTATTCTGGGTCGTCCCGGGGCCAGAGATGTG
>JAGQVA010001548.1 GCA_020438265.1 Bacteroidota bacterium | reverse complement strand
CAAACTTCTGCGGGCCCTTCAGGAAAGAGAAGTTGTGCGAATCGGTAGCAATAAGCCTGTCAAAACCGATTGCCGGATTGTTGTCGCTACCAACCGAAATCTCCGGGATGAAGTGAAAAAGGGAAATTTCAGGGAAGATCTTTATTACCGATTATTTGGACTGCCTATTGAACTGCCGCCTTTAAGAGAGCGTGATAAAGACATTATCCTTTTAGCCAAATTTTTCATTGCCAGTTTCTGCAAGGAAAATGATATGTCTCTCTTAACGCTTTCGACAGCAGCACAGAAGAAACTGATGTCATACAGTTATCCGGGTAATATTCGTGAGTTAAAAGCGATCATCGAACTCGCTGCGGTCATGTCCAATGGCGAGGAAATTGACCAGGATGAGATTTCCTTTAGTACAGATGATCCTCTGCCTGATGCACTTTCAGAGAATATGACCCTGAAGGAATATAATAATCGTATTATTGAGATTTACCTCAAAAAGCACGACGATAATATCAAGCTCGTGGCGGAGAAACTCGATATTGGAGTTTCTACGATTTATCGGATGTTGAAGGAGAAAAAGGAAGGGGCCGGGGCTTAGGTCCTTTTTTAGACCTTCCAGATTTTCGAAAACCTGGAAGGTCTTCTTTATAATAAAAATCATTGCTTTAGCAATCGAATAACCCGATTTTCCTCCCCATTTTCCATTCATGAACA
>JAGQVA010001547.1 GCA_020438265.1 Bacteroidota bacterium | reverse complement strand
TGGGAGGAAGGCTGGAATTGTGTATTGGATGCTGTTCGCCCTTTGAAAGAACCGGATCTTGATAGAATCGCTTACATTCGTAATGAAGGCCATTCGGTGATTGAAGCCATTAACCGGCAGTTGACTCATTATGCTTATCATGTTGGGCAGATTGTTTATATCGGGACCTTGTTGAAAGGAGAAGAATGGCAGTCGCTGACTATTCCTAAGGGGAAGTCGAAGGATTTTAATCAGCGGAAGTTTTCGGAGGAGAAGCGGAGGAAGAATTTTTTATAGGAGCTTATAGAAAAAATAATCTTTTGATATGCACAGCATGTCACCCTGAGCCTGTCGAAGGGCCTAAGGACTGAAAATCACTCTCGTCTACCAAGACCCTTCGACAGGCTCAGGGTGACAGCCAATGGCTGAAAGATGTTGATTTACTTTAAATCCATCCCTTACCACACCTCCAAAGGAGGATTGAGAATAATCGTCTCCTGACAGTTCTCATTAACAAAAACGGTCAGCTTGACATCATACATCCCGGAGATATCATAGGTTTTCAGTGGCTGCTCTTCGGTAGAAGTAGTACCGTCTCCAAAGTCCCAGAGGAATCGTTCGCCGTATTTATATCTCGCTCTGAATCGGGTAGGCTGCTGGCGGGTGATTTTATTATCATCTCCCCTGACGAAAATTCCTGCCTGAATAGAGTCAGAAGGAAGCTCAT
>JAGQVA010001546.1 GCA_020438265.1 Bacteroidota bacterium | reverse complement strand
GTGGAGTATGATGAGCGGTATATATTTAAGGCGGTTTGTTGATTTAGGAGTGTTGGGACATGATGTGATCACGTTCCGTACCTAGCGGCACGGGAAAACCTACACCTGGTTTTCTACCCACGTTTTCGCCCCTAGCGGGGCTTGGGATCTGCCGATCCGTTTTTATAAAAAAACGCGACGTGAAAAAATTCTCTCCATTTAAACCATATCCTGAAAAGGATCGACGATGAGCAAAAAAACGCACCATAGGTGCGAAACGTGGGTAGAAAATCTCGGGCAATGACAATTTCGTGCCGTCAGGTACGAAACGTAAATTCACATTTCGTACCTGACGGCACGAAAGCAAGAGTACGTTCGGGTTTCTACCCACGTTTCTGCCCCTAACGGGCTATCGTTCCTACACAAGTCGTTTTGATATTTCGGAATATGCATGTTTTTTACTTTTAACCACTCAGGAGGCCCCGGATAGCTATCGCTTCCGGGGTGACAGCCATTGGCTGTTAAACACACGCCGAACAGTTCGGCGTGTATCCCCAAAAACCGGCGGTGGACGCAATGCGTCTTTCCCGACGACGTCAGGAGATCGGGAACCTCCTTCACACTAAAATAAACCAAAGATGCTTTTATTGACACATAAAGGATAATTAAGTTACATCAATTGATACGATCTATCGTAACAAGATGTGCAGGAACGATAGCCCTAGCG
>JAGQVA010001545.1 GCA_020438265.1 Bacteroidota bacterium | reverse complement strand
AAGCTAATACGCCAGAAATGCCAGCCAGTATCCCTCCCGTATGGGGAAATGAATCCGCGACAAAATTGAGGATTATTTTACGCCCAATCAGAGGTGGCTGGAAAGATGCTCCGGGAATCTTAATTGGAGCAGTAGGACTGAGATTACTGCCATAATCGTATTCCCACAAATAAAAATCATATAACCCAAGTGCTGCCAAAACGAAAAAGAGGACGCCCCAAAACAGAAACCATTTACTTCGGTTAATCACGGCGACTACCAGGGCAAGAAAACTCAATGCTCCTACGATATATGGAAAATAAACGAGTTCAGGAATAGAATCAGGTTCAATCATTTTCATTCCTACATAATGATTGAGAATATTGACGTTTTGTAAAGTCCCTGGACTAGTACCACCAATATGATTGATATAGATGTACATCGTAACGCCATCCGGGTATTGAGGCGCATACAGACTGATTCGCCACATGGGGAAAACAAATAGGCTCAATACCCCAAAGGCAGCAATAATCATTAATATTCGTGGAAGGTTTTTCATGATAAAGGGTTTAAAAAGGGGATCGGATCCAAGGGACTTTGATCCCCATACATTCAGCTAATCAGCCGTTTAAAATCAGATTTCAGCTTCTTCTTCACCTAAGCCCCATTTCAATGGAACGTTGGCGCCAGCTGGTGAAACCCGAATATATCCCTGCATTTCCTGGTG
>JAGQVA010001544.1 GCA_020438265.1 Bacteroidota bacterium | reverse complement strand
GTCAAATGCGATACGCAGAAGATTGTCAAGGCTTATGCTGGATTCTTTGGCTGTGATTTCTAATGTGTCAACCCAACTCTCAGCATAGAAAAAAGTCAGGTCATAACGGGTTTCGAGGTCAGAAACCATGGTTGTAAAAGGCACATTTTGATAATCAACCTCAACCAAGAGCTCCTTATTTGTTTGTCCCCAAAGAAAAAATAGTGGACATGATAAGGTGAGGAAAATAATAAGTCTCATTTTTATTAAATTGAACGCTAATTCTACCGGGACAAACCTGGTTATTTTTGGGGCCGGATCAAAGTTGGAACAAAAGTAACAGTTATTGTGATTCGAGATGTCCTGTTGTATTAGGTTATTGCAAAAAACATAAGAATTCTGAAGGAAATTTAAAGTAAAACCAATCAATGTATAAAAAGCTACTTTCCCCCCTCAATCTTGGATTTACAACCCTCAAAAACCGCGTGTTGATGGGTTCTATGCACACCATGCTGGAAGAAACTCCCGGCGGTTTTGAACGAGCCGCTGTTTTTTATGCTGAAAGAGCGCGCGGACAGGTCGGATTAATTGTAACAGGAGGTATTTCTCCCAACGAAGAAGGATGTGTAGGTCCGGGCGCTGCCAAACTGACCAATGAAAAAGAAATTGCCGAGCACAAATTAATTACCGAAGCTGTGCATCGGGAAGGGGGGAAAATCTGCATGCAGATTCTT
>JAGQVA010001543.1 GCA_020438265.1 Bacteroidota bacterium | reverse complement strand
GAATAGAGATAGGATTTTCCTGACTTTTCCGCAGAAAGCATTCCCTTTTCCTCCATTCTCTGGATCTGCTTCAGGGTTGTGGTGTATTGCACATCTTTCGTCTCGCAGAGTTTTTCGTGTACAAAGCGTACCGTGGCGGGTTCATGTTCCCAAAGAACTTGTAAAATCTCTAATTGCGCTTCTGAAGGTTCTTTCATTGTTCTATTAACTATAATTGTCCAAAAACAAACTCAAAGGTTGATTTTATAGTGATTTCTTAATTTTGTGTTTCGTGTGTTGTATATGATAATAATCCGTGAGGATTAATCCCGCTAGGGATTTAATATTGGTAGCATATATGTGTAACCTGAAGCCTTTCGCGCCTTGAGGCGCGTTGGGTTTGGGGAAACTTGTCTTTCTACCAATATTAAATCCCTAACGGGATTTTCCCCATTCGGAGTAATTAGGGTTAAATAGTAATAGGTGTTCATTAAATCTATATTTCAAACAATGTTCGGGTAATTAGTTTCTATTTAAAGTCTTCTCCAATTCAAACATATAAGTAAAATACCTCTCAGTCCACCCCGGATGAATCCGGTCATTCCACAATCCCATAGCTGCCCCTATCGGGTAAAAAGCGCCTCTCCTGGCCGATTGAAGAGACATTTGGGTTAATTCCTGCTTAACCGTCTCTCGTTTGATATGCGCCATCTCTCTTAAAGGCACAGGATCGTTCAG
>JAGQVA010001542.1 GCA_020438265.1 Bacteroidota bacterium | reverse complement strand
GAATACCTCAAGGCCACAGATTCCATGGCGAAAACCATCGTTTTTTGTGACGACCAAGATCACGCAGAGCGCATGCGTCAGGAACTGGTGAAAATCATTCCCGCAGCCGCCAGCAACCGTCGCTATGTCATGCGGATTACAGGAGACGACAACGAAGGCAAGGCCCAGCTTTCCTACTTCATCGACAATGACGAACCCTATCCGGTCATTGCCACGACATCGAAGCTGCTCACCACTGGCGTGGACGCAAAAACCTGCAAGCTCATTGTGCTCGATCAGAACATCAACTCCATGACCGAGTTCAAGCAGATCATTGGCCGCGGGACCCGTCTTCGCGAGGACTACCAAAAACTGTATTTCACGATCATGGATTTCAAAGGTGCAACTCGCCTTTTCGCTGATCCTGATTTTGATGGTGAGCCGGTCGTCATCTATGAACCTGCAGCTGACGAACCTGTAATGCCGCCTGAAGACTCGGGTCCAGACGGGGTTGGCGAACCCGATCCACCGCCCTACGGGCCCTTTACTCAAGACAGCAGCGATTTACCTCTGGCAGGTGAAACGGGACTCTCCGGTGGTAGTGGCCGCAACAAGTATTTCATTGACGATGTCCAGGTCCGTGTTGCCGTTGAACGCTCTCAGTACCTTGATGCGGACGGCAAACTCATCACTGAAGACTACCGAGTTCTCCTCAAGGACGACATACGACGTCTCTTACTGGCA
>JAGQVA010001541.1 GCA_020438265.1 Bacteroidota bacterium | reverse complement strand
GATTTAAGGCCACCACCGGACTTACGATGAAAAAGTTTGATAATGTCGTCAGCATGCAAAAAACCTGGCGGGAAATGATTTTAGACAAAAAAGAATTTCTATCTGTAATTCTTGGGAATGGGTACTATGATCAGTCTCATTTTATTAACGCATTCCAAAAAATGATGAAAAGCTCTCACAGGGATTTTCACGCGTATCATAGTTCCATTGACATTGAGCTTTTTTGAAATCGACGCTTTTTTACAAGAGGGGAAGTAGTGAGAGAATTACCTTTGTTTTGTGTTTAGTGTATTTCCTCGCCTTATGGCGAAAATCCCGCTAGGGATTTAATATTGGTAGAAACATTAGCATTGTTCCCTAACCAGCGCGCCTTGAGGCGCGCAAAAAACAACAGTTGCTCAACAAGCTACCAATATTAAATCCCTAACGGGATTAGATCCTATAAGGATCTCGCCTTTAGGCAATCGGAGGAACTAAGCCACAACAATCATTTATCATCAATAATGGAAAAAAGAATCATCATCGTCGTTTTGTTATGGAGTAGTTCAGTGGCAGTTTTTGCTCAGGAGACAATAAATCAGGAAATCAAAGTAACTTCAGTCAGCCAATTAGATTTTTTAATCGGTACGTGGAAAGGAGAAGGCTGGAAAATGGATCAGAATCGCCAGCGGGTAACATTTACGCAGACAGAAACCATTGTTCCGAAAGTAGAAAACAGCATCCTG
>JAGQVA010001540.1 GCA_020438265.1 Bacteroidota bacterium | reverse complement strand
AAAACCTCATTATTGAATTATCAGAAAGAGCAGATTGGGAGAATCATATCTTTATTGATTATCATGGAAATCCGGAAAGAGGACTTCTTTTCGATAAGGAATTGTGGAATGCCTATACTGTCTATTTTACCAGCTATTGGATGATATGTAATGATATTCCCAGTGATAAGGCCAGTCTGGATCTCAATATTCTTGTTCCGAAAGGAAGGGAATGTGTAGCCAGCGGAGAATTACTCAGAGCCATAGAGACCGACAAAAAAGTCTTATATCAGTGGCGTCAGAAATACGAAAGTCCTCCCTATACGTATGGGTTTGCCATTGGGAATTTCAGACAGGTAAGTGAAGTTGAGGGAGATGTAACACTCAATTATTTTTCTCAAAATCACAGTGAGGAAGAGTTAAGGAAAGTTTTTCAGGAGACAGGAAATATTCTCCATTTTTTTGAAGAAAAATCCGGCGTAAAATACGTTCAAAATACTTATTCACAAGTGCTGATTGGAAATCATTATCAGGAAATGACAGGATTTGCAGTTCTGAAAGATTCGTATGCTTCTTTTGTACTCAAGGATAGTTCTGAAATTCATCTCACTTCTCATGAACTCGCCCATCAATGGTGGGGAAATATGATTACCTGTAAAAATTTTAATCACTTTTGGTTGAACGAGGGAATGGCTACCTATATGTCTTCAGCCTTTAGTGAATATACATTCGGCAAAGGAAAATACGATGCAGACATT
>JAGQVA010001539.1 GCA_020438265.1 Bacteroidota bacterium | reverse complement strand
TGTGATTTACTTTGCGTACTTACGGCACGCTTTAAAGAACCCCAAGCGATATTCTACCCACATTTTTGCCCCTAACGGGGCTTCTATTCGAGGGAAATATATTTTTATAGGAAAACCCTGTAAGGTGATATTTGACTTGAAGATTTATTAAATTTCCCTGTAAATAATGCTTTGTCAATTAAATATGTTTCCAAATTACTTAGGCCTCAAAGCGCAAAAGGGCTTGTATGTCATCCTGAGCTACGCGAAGGATCTAAGCACCCAGAGCAACGCGATGGGGCTAAATAATTCAAAGTTAAAGCAGTACGTGGAAAACTCGCTCGCTTCGTTCCGCTTTGCTCCACTGCTTGCGATGCCTAGATCCTTCGCGTGGCTCCCAATGACAAGTATGTTAAAAATACACAATTGTGTTGATATCCGAACAAGGAGTAACGATATTCGATATACGAAGTTTGGATTCACGAAAACGGCTGACTTCGCATATCGAATATCCTTGTTCTTCAATCGGATATCATTTTTTTCTGTCATAGATATCGTGAAGGGGAAGGCGAATAGCCTTTCCCCTGGAGGTCTCAGGATGACAAACAAGCCTTTTGCACTTCGTGCATATTATAACATTGAACTTAAACTTATTTACTTCTACAAAATCCCAACCCTACCATCAAACAATGAAAAAGATACTAAAACGACTACTACTTGGAATAGGAATCATCATTCTCCTTCTGTTTTTGGCTGGCGGCGTATTC
>JAGQVA010000152.1 GCA_020438265.1 Bacteroidota bacterium | reverse complement strand
GGAAAGGCTAATTGTTTCAGGGATGTATCCCAGACAAACTGACTGATATCGTAGCAGTATTGCCAGAATTCTCGTTGGCCTTTTTTTCCAAAGACTCTTTCTGCCTCTTCGATCCACTGACCCAGATTCTGGTAACGGGTTAATACTTCCCCGTTTTTGAGATACACTTTCATGGGAATATCAAGCGGCCAAACTTCTACGTCCACATCAATCTGATCGAGCAAATATCTGACTGGCATACCCGGATCAAGCCCGATTACTGTGGTTGCACCACTTTCAAACCAAAAATGTTTTCGCGGATAAGAACTGGCACATCCGCCCGGCAACCAATTTTGTTCAAGTACCGTAATATCGAAGCCATCTTTTGCTAAGAGACTCGCTGCGGTGAGTCCCGCCATTCCACTTCCGATTACCAAAATATCAGTTTCCTTCATGCAGCTTAAAACAAAACTGAAAAGGATTTGTTTTTATGAGTCGTGGACGATAAGTAAAATGCATATAGCGTCTTTTATCTGACACCCTCATCCAGTATAATTTAATTAGTTGCTCTTATATTTACAGCCTGAAGAAAAAACTGGCTAATTACGAAATGAAGGAAAGAATTTGACTTATTATGTGCAATGTGACCTTTCGGACCTTAATCTGGTCTTAATAACGAGAAGGCACTTTTAACGTATCTTTTCTATTTAATTTAAAACTTTATATGAAACCGAACGAAACTTTGTGGAATCAAACGCCTGTAAATGGTTCCAACGGCCATAACGGCAACCACTCAGGGAAACACGGTCATTTTCATGACGAAATTGGCGAAAATCACGTAGCCACTTCCGTTGAAACTCCGCTCCGCCCAGATGCTTTTGAATTGAGTGATGAGCAGAAAATTGAGATGATCGAATCGCGCTTTCGCGAAATCATGGACATTCTGGGGCTGGACCTGAATGATGATAGCCTCAACGGAACACCCAGGCGTGTTGCCAAAATGTACGTCAAAGAAATTTTCAGCGGTCTGAACCCCGAAAACAAACCTGAAATTACCCTCTTTGATAATCATTATAATTATCGGGAGATGCTGGTAGAAAAAGATATTACTTTTTCTTCCAATTGTGAACACCACTTTGTTCCCATTTATGGAAGAGCACATGTAGCCTATATTTCCAAGGGAAAAGTGATTGGGTTATCCAAACTAAACCGAATTGTTCAGCATTTTGCTCGTCGTCCTCAGGTACAGGAAAGGATGACCCGACAGATTGCAGAAGAATTGAAAAAGGTATTAAACACTGAAGATGTGGCTGTTTTAATTGATGCAAATCACATGTGTGTCTCTTCCAGAGGAGTCATGGATCCAAATTCCAGCACAATTACAGCAGATTATAGTGGAAAATTTAAAAATTCTGAAACCCGCAAGGAGTTTTTACGATATATAAAAATGTAGTAGTAGTAGTTTTAATAGATCCTTTAGCGCGGAGTTCCCAACTCCGCGTTTTTTTATTGCTTAATTTTAGGGAAAATTTTTCATTTTGCCTAAAAAACTACAAACTCCTCTTTTTCTGAGCCTGGCAATTATTCTGGGAATATTGCTACCTGTTGGGCGACATCTCACTTTCCTGGTCAGGTATTCCGTGATGATTATGTTGTTTTTCGCTTTCCTTAAAACAGAATTTCAAAGGGAGGCTTTTAGCCTGGATAAGTTCAGATTTTTGATCATTACACTGATAACACCATTTCTTTGGTTTTGGGGATTAAAATCCGTTTCTCTGGAAATCGCACAATATGGATTCCTCCTGGCAGTGTTGCCTACGGCAGCAGCGGCTCCGGTCATCACCGGTTTTTTAAACCAAAGGATTGAATATGTAACTATCGCGGTGTTGGTATCTAATATGATGGTTGCCTTAATGTTGCCTTTTGCCCTGCCGATGATCGTACCTTCAGCTTCTGAAATCCAAATAGTACAACTGATTATCCCTATTATTTCCACAGTATTTATTCCTCTGATCCTGGCTCAGACTATCAGATATTATATTCCACGACTCAAAGACCAGCTATTGAGATTTGACTGGATCTCTTTTTTTCTCTTTCTCTCTAATGTTTATATCGCCATGGCAAAGGCTTCTTTTTTTATTCGATTCGAAACAGAACTATCCTGGTTAGAGTTATCAGGGATGTTTTTACTAACTGCAATCGTTTGTTTTGCCAATTTCGGAGGGGGAGCTTTGGTTGGCGGAAAAAACTATCGCCCGGAGGCGAGCATGGCAGCGGGAAGGAAAAACACCATGTTTGGTGTATGGTTGGCCCTCACTTATATGTCGCCGCTGGTTTCTATCGGTCCAATGATATATATCATATGCCAAAACACCTATCATTCTTACCTTTTGGGCGTCCGGAAGTGAGCCAGGGGCTTCAAAGTTTGGTGGAAATAATATGTATCTTTGCAAGATCTTCCATGAGAACTATTTTTATTAATGTGAATGTGAATTTAGTGAGGATATGAAAAAAAAATTACTGTCTTTAACTTATCTTTTTTTATTACTGGCTTTTATTTATCCAGGTATATCCGTTGGCCAGAATTATCTTCAAACGATCAGGGGGCAGGTGCTTGCAGAGTCAAATGAGCACCCGATCTCAGAAGCAATAGTTACCATTAGAGAGGAAGGAGTTGAAAGGTCAGTTACGACGGATGAAAAAGGACAATTTCGATTGGAATCAGTAAAAGCAGGACGTTATACGTTAACGGTTGTTAAAGATGGATTTGCAGAATATACTGAGCCAGATCTGGTTGTGAATGCAGGAAAAGAAGTTGTTTTGGATATTCAATTATCGGAGAAAACCTATGAAATGGAATCCGTCGATATCTCCAGCCCTACAATTCGGGATCTGGACCGCGTGAGTACCCGGGTTTTTACTGTCGAAGAAACAAAAAGGTATGCTGCAGTATATTTTGACCCGGCCCGAATGGCTGCTTCTTTCCCTGGAGTTGTTCAGGGCAATGATCAGGCAAATCATTTGGTAGTCCGTGGTAATAGCCCCAACGGAATTCTCTGGCGACTCGAAGGAGTGGACATTGTCAATCCCAATCACACAGCCAATGCTGGTACTTTTAGCGATCGACTTACTCAAAATGGGGGAGGAGTGATTATTCTGAGTACTCAGCTACTGACCAACTCAAGTTTTAGCACAGGTGCTTTTTCCTCACAGTTTGGAAATGCCCTTTCCGGAGTATTTGATATTCATTTGCGAAAAGGGAATGATGAAAATTATGAGTTTACAGGTCAGGCTGGATTGATTGGAGTGGATTTGGCTGTAGAAGGGCCAATCAGTAAAAAGAAAGGCAGTTCATTTCTTGCGAATTATCGATACTCGACCGTAGGACTGCTTTCTCTCATGGGAATTCCATTGGGAGACGAGGAAATTACCTATCAGGATTTATCTTTTAATCTTTCCTTTCCTACGGAAAAACTGGGAACTTTTACCCTGTTTGGAATGGGTGGGATGAGTAGTAATTTCTTTAAGGGAGCCAGGATTGATACGCAGGTTGTAGAACAAAAACAGCGTTTTGATATTGATTTTTACTCCAATATGGGAGCGACTGGTTTGACCCATACGCTTTTGATTGGGGAAAATTCCCTTCTCAAATCGGTGGTGGCGCTCTCTGCCATTGATAGTGATCGGGAGGGAACCTATCTTCATGATTATGATACAGGGACTTTGGTCGAGCAGGACCGACAGCGTCAAATCAAACTTTCCGCAACTACTTCTTTTTCGCATAAAATAAGTGCCCGCAGTAAAGTAAAAGCAGGAATATTTCTGAATCAACTGGACTATCTGGTGCTTAGTCAGACCCGTCCAGCTAGTGCAGTGGGAATTCAAGAGCCTTTCCGCAAAATAGCGGATAATCAGGGAGCTTATATGCTGATTCAGCCTTATGTAGAATGGAATCAGGCGCTGGGAACCAAAGTCGAACTTACCGCAGGGTTACATAGCATGTATTTTATGCTAAATGGCCGGAAGGCATTGGAGCCCAGACTTAGTCTAAATTGGAACCCGGATTCAAGACAAAGCCTTCGTTTTGCTTATGGCTTACACAGTCAATTGCAACTCCCTGGAACTTATTTCTCTGCATTTTCAGATGCAAATGGAGAAAATGTATTGCCAAATACAAATCTGGGTTTTACCAAAGCACATCATTTTGTTCTCAATTATAACAGACAACTAGCCAGTAATTTATATTTGCGTTTAGAACCCTACTATCAGTATTTGTTTAATGTTCCCATTGTCGATAAAACAACCAGCAATTTTTCCGTTTTGAATCTGCTTGAAGGATATGTCAATGATACTCTGGCTAATAAAGGTACTGGTGAGAACTATGGAATTGATATTTCTCTGGAAAAATATCTTACGAATGATTATTACTTTTTGATCAACACTTCCCTGTATCAATCCAAATATACAGGCGGTGATGGAATCAAAAGGGATACACGCTTTAATGGAAATTATTTGTTCAATGTAACGGCAGGGAGGGAATTTGACCGAATTACAAAATCCGGTAAAAACAAAGTACTGGGAATTAATGTAAGAATGGTTTATCAGGGAGGATTTAGAGCAATGCCTATTGATACGGATGCTTCAGCTGCTGCTTTTGCTACGGTTTTTGATCCTGTAAATGGTTTTTCCCAGAGGATTCCCGATTATTTTCGTACCGATTTTCGGATAACTTTTAAAAGAAATAAAAATGGCTTCACCAGAACATTGGGAATTGATATCCAGAATCTTACAAATGCCCAGAATGTCGCCTTTTACTATTATGACTTTCATAGTGGGAAAGTAGAAACAAAAAAACAGTTGGGAATGATCCCATTGTTAAGTTATAGACTTGAATTTTAGCATCATGAAGTACCTCAATTTACTATTCGCACTGCTTTTTGCGGTTTTTACTGCTGTACAGTATAATGACCCCGATTCACTAATTTGGATGATTCTTTATGGATATCTGACTGTGTTATTCATCATGGGTTTTATGGGAAAATTTGTGAAACCTGCTTTATGGGTGGGATTGGCAATTTGTATAATTGGCGCTTTTATCCATGTGGGAGGTCTTTATGAGTTTTTAACCAATCATGATGGAATTGGTTTTAGTCAGGGTATGTCTAACGAATATCCTTATATAGAAAAAGCCCGTGAATTTGGCGGACTCGTCATTGGTGGGTTGGCAATGTGGTTTTTGTTCTGGCAAATGCGCAAAAATCAGGCATAAAAAAAAACAGTCCCATATTTTTATATATTGGGACTGCCATTTTACGTTTCATTTACCCTCTATCTCAAAAACCATTCTAACAAAGCCGCCGTAGAATGCGATTTGAATGGAGGATGAACAAATCTATTTGATTTACCCCTACAAATAGATCTTGGATATTAAATTAATAGCAAACTCCGTGCCGAAGCTATAAAATTCTATTATTCGTAACTTTTTTTATGATATTTGAGGATGAATACCCTTATTTCCATTGTAGGGCCTACTGGTGTAGGAAAAACATCTCTTTCTTTGTCCTTAGTACAGAGGTTTGGAACCGTAATAGTGTCTACTGATTCACGCCAAATGTATAGATTAATGGACATTGGGACGGCTAAGCCCAACGAAAAAGAACGAAGTGTAGCACCTCATTATTTTATTAATACGCTAAATCCGGATGAAAATTATAACGCAGCTAAATTTGAAGAAGAAGCTGAAGCGCTTTTGTCTGATCTTTTTCTGAAAAATTCGGTTGTCATTAGTGTAGGTGGTTCTACCTTATATATCGATGCGCTGTGGAATGGCTTTGATGATATGCCTTCCATTCCGGCAGAAATTCGGGATACATTAAATCATCAATTTCAAGCCAATGGCCTGACTTCCCTGGTGGAAGAACTGGAAAAAGTAGATCCTGTTACCTTTGCTCAGATCGATCAGGCTAATCCAGCCAGGGTAATTCGCGCTTTAGAGGTATTTCGTGCTACTGGTACTCCAATTTCAACTTTCCGGAAAGGGAAAAAAAAGAAAATCCATCCATATCGCCTGATAAAAATTGCTCTTTACGACGAACGGGAGGTTTTGTATGAAAGAATCAACCAAAGAGTGCAGGAAATGGTTGAACTTGGTTTGGAAAGTGAAGTTCGGGATTTATTGGAGCAGGGATATTCCCGTGATTTACCTTCGATGCAATCTATTGGCTACAGGGAAATGGCTGATTACATATCAGGCGAAATTTCTTATGATGAAGCGATTCGTCTGATTCAGCGCAATAGCCGCCGTTATGCCAAGAGGCAACTTACCTGGTTTAGAAGGTATGATGATGTGAATTGGTTTCAGGCAGGGGAAAATGAAAAGATTATTCAGTGGTTGGAAAAACAAATGGGTTGATGAATTTTGTTCATTTCCATAATCATTTCGCCGCTTTAAAAAACGGCGCAATGATTTAAGGGCTGTCATTCTGCTGAATGAGCGGTCTTTTATTGCCAGGGCAATCCAGAATGACTTACCATTTATCCCCGGGATATCCGGATCGGGCATTCGCAAGAATGGAAGAACAAAATTATTTGCTAAAATTCCTCAATCCCCAATAAATTCACTTCCAGCGGCTGCACACTAATAACCCGCCCATATATTCTGCCATTCCCCCAGGCATGGACCCTCTCCACCAAATCAAGCATGTATTGAGAAAATCGAACATTAACAATCTGCTCATCTGGCGTTTGTACCTGGAATTCAAAAGAGGGATCAAATTGTTTATCCATCATGGTACTGGCAGGTCTTTGAGCAACAGATTTTGCCTGAAAGCGAACAATTTTGCCAAAAGCAGTAGAATCCCCTTGAGGAAAACTGGCCCATTCCGGGAAATTCACATCCCAGGAAACCTGAGTGGCCTGATTGTAAATAGATTCAAATCCGGTTTTTAATCCGCCAAAATAGTTGCCCTCTTTAAACATCGGCAGCATTTGCTGATCCAGAATAACTTTGGAAACAGAATCGGGAACTTCCCATTCGAGCCCATATCCAATATCAATTTTGACCCGCCGTTCTTTCATGGCAATTAAAATGAGGCAACCATTATTAATCCCACTTATACCTATTCCCATTTCTCTGGCTAATTCCAGACTTAAAGCTGAAAGATCCTGCCCCGCTAATGACGGTACTGTCACAGCAGCACATTGGAAGTTTTGCTTCTCGTCGTAATCAGATAATATGGATTCCAACTGTGTGGCCTGTTCCTCTGATAATAAACCAGCCTGATCATTCACATATTTCCCCGAAAACCCTGCAATCGGTTCGGAGTCATTACAGCCAACAGCCATGATGCCGAAACTTCCCCAGCTAATAATCAGGAGGTAATAAAATGCCAGCGCTTTTTTTATATTTTTCATGAAAGAGGTCTTAATTTTTTACAGGGTTTTCCCGTACAAGATGAGATTCAAGGTAAATATACCCAATTTCCCGGGAGGTTCCAGATATGGGCGATTTAGATTCATTTTATCCCCCAATCGTAGACATCGATTCTGAAGGTTTCTGATCAGAACGCCTTTCTTCTGCCTCATAACCGTTTTTAGCCCTGTTTCCAAATGCTTGTAAGAATGCGTTTTCTAGCTCTTCATCAGAAGCTCCTCCCCGTATGAGCCCCCGAATATCCATCACACCATCATCGTAGAGGCAGGTTTTAAGCATGCCTTGAGCGGTAAGTCTGATTCGGTTACAGGTGCCGCAGAAGGTTCGTGAGAATGCAGCAATAATGCCCACTTCTCCTTTAAACCCGGGAATCTGATAGTTATAGGCCGTAGAGTTGGGAGGATCAGGAATTTTTTCAATATCCGGGAACTGATTTTTGATGGTTTCCAGAATTTTCCGATGATTCCAGCTTATCCCGGAATGTCCTTCCCCTGTTCCGTTAAAAGGCATTTCTTCAATAAAGCGAACGGAAACGGGATGATTGCGGGTATATTCAACAAGGGGAATGATATCATCCGTATTTTTCCCTTCCATAATGACTGCATTAATCTTGGTAGGAATTTCGCTGTCGATTAATGCTTCGAGGCATTGAAGAACTTTTGGAAGTTCATCTCGCCGGGTAATTTTAGCAAATCGCTCGCGATCCAGGGTATCCATGCTCAGGTTTATGGAGGAAATTCCCATCGCCTTAAGGCGGGGAATAAAAGGAGCGGTTAAAACCCCATTCGTTGTAATATTGACTTTATCAATACCCTCGATTTGGGTAATATTTTCTAAAAAGCCAATTAGGTCTTTCCTCAAAAAAGGCTCTCCGCCAGTGATTCTAACCTTATTGATTCCCAGTCCGGCCAACACACGTAACAACCGTTCCATCTCTTCATAAGAAAGGAGTTCTTTTCTCGGTAGATATTTGATCCCCTCAGCCGGCATGCAGTAAAAACATCGCAGATTACAACGGTCTGTTACTGCCAGTCTCACATAATTAATCGGACGACCGTGATTGTCCAGGATTTGCTTTCTCTCCATGCCCTAAATTTACGAAGAATTCTTTAGCTTATTCCATTTTCCAGAAAGCAATTCCTCCTGCCTGCTTGCCAATCTCAGCAACGGCTACTTTTTCCAGTTTCTGAAGATCAATGACATCCACAGAACCCGGTTCTGCCCCAATCCCTTCCACGGTAACAAAAGCATATTTATTATCCGGGGAAATCGCGATTCCATGGGATACTTTGCGACTGTTGGGAATGCGAGCGAGTTCTTTTCCACTTTCAATATCCCAGACTCCGGTTGATGCATCACTTTTATAGGTTACGACCAGCAATTTTCCGTCGGGAGAGATTTCTACATTATATGGGCCTTTTCCCCCGGAAAATCTCCGGGTTATTTTCCATTCATCCAGATCTACTTCCAACACTTCTGCGATTCCGTTTCCGGCAATATAAGCTTTCGTCAGGGTAGGGTGGGGGATTACCCAGGTAGGTTTTACCTTTGAATGTTTCATAGGTTTTTCTCCTCCCATTTCGCTCATTCCTCCTCCCTGATGCATGCTGTGATCGCCGTGGTTCATATTGTGGTGAGAATGGTCCATCATGCCGTCTGAATCAGACTCGTCAAGAGCTAAAGTTCTGGATACTTTCATGTCCAGGGCGTCAATTTCAAATAATTCGCCTGACATCATCGCTACCGAATAATGAAACATCCCATCAGGAGAAAGCCGGGAACCATGTGGCATGGCCCCTGTGGTAATTTTGGTTAATTCTGTCATGCTCTCGGGGTCTACAACGGAAACTGTGCTGGGAACCATTTTTCCATGCAGATTAAAATTCACCACATACAAAAGCCCCGTAGCCCGGGAAATTTG
>JAGQVA010001538.1 GCA_020438265.1 Bacteroidota bacterium | reverse complement strand
ATTTAAACTAGGGAATCAAAAATATTGTTCATTTTACATCCTAAGCTTAATTGGACCATTTTGGGATTGAAACGATATAAGTATCCAGGCCGCCCGTTGTGGATTCACAGAGCTTAATTGGACCATTTTGGGATTGAAACAAGTAGACGGTTCTTTGATTTTGATGGATTACCACGAGCTTAATTGGACCATTTTGGGATTGAAACTCCATTTTTCTTATTTTCTTTTTTCTCGTGTGCGAAGCTTAATTGGACCATTTTGGGATTGAAACGATATACTATGACCCTCCTTTCTATATTGGCGATTATAGCTTAATTGGACCATTTTGGGATTGAAACAAAGAACATCGAGGTATCTGATACCCTTGGAGATGAGCTTAATTGGACCATTTTGGGATTGAAACTTCACCTCAATCCCGGTTCTTCCAGCATCAAAAATCAAGCTTAATTGGACCATTTTGGGATTGAAACACGATTGTCGATAGTTCGAACATCCATGTAGATTCTAAGCTTAATTGGACCATTTTGGGATTGAAACTGTATCAAATTGGGCAATCATGCTCTCAGGGCTTTGAGCTTAATTGGACCATTTTGGGATTGAAACCGAAAAATCATAGAGGCGACTACGAAATCAATCTGGAGCTTAATTGGACCATTTTGGAATAAAAACCGCCGCCAAAGGCAATAACCCATGCGACAACCGATACACCATAGCCGGCAACCACTCATGCAGCCCATTCAGCATACCTTCA
>JAGQVA010001537.1 GCA_020438265.1 Bacteroidota bacterium | reverse complement strand
TAGCGCGGAATTAAATAATACAAACAGAAATACACCCCAATCGCCTGAAAAACCACATAAAAGAGAAATTTGATTAAGTAAGGAGGGATCAAAAGATTATTCGCAGCATTGATCGCACTTCCATCGTAAATACTCCACCAGGTAAAATGATAGAGCATCCAAAAGGGCAGGTGGTACAATTTATACTTAAAGATCCATTGATATGCGGGTTGATCTGCTGGCATGTGAGAATTCATTCTAAAGCTTCTTGCAAAATAGGTACAATTAGGTCGAGCCGAAAGGTAGAAAGCGAATTAAAGACCTTGTTAAGGGTCTAACGTGGGTAGAAATACAGTATTTCTCCTCTCCCTCCCCATTTTTGCGCCGCTACGGCGCAAAAATGGGGGATAGAAAACATTCATTTTCTACCTACATTTGAGACCTAGCGGCCTCTAAACTTGCTTTTTCACATCCTCAATCAAAACTAACTTTTTTCTACAAATTCTGCTATTCTTTCCTACAAGCCATTCCAAATAATTGACAACAGGCTGGTATTTCCTGATGAGTGGTAATTAGGTCCCGGATATACCCTCCAAACAGGCTGCTTTTCCCGGTTGTCAAGAAATAGTTTCTCTTCATCAGGTTGGTTTTCAGATGATTATGAGAGGGAGTTACTTCGCTTTGGGATTTTGAAGATTCAACACAGAGACACTGAGGCGCAGAGGTATGAATTTAGTTTTAATGTGAATCAAGGGTAGAAACGCGAGTTTGGAGGCCGTTAGGTCTCCAACATGG
>JAGQVA010001536.1 GCA_020438265.1 Bacteroidota bacterium | reverse complement strand
CCCCAGAAAAAAGATCCCTATGTGATACAAAAAAGCATAACTACAGAAAAGGACGATGTATACAAAATTGAGGGGATTTCTGTCGCCATGATACAAATTCAAATAGGCGTAGATGACCAAAGGCAAACCAAAAACGCCTAATCCGAAAAGCTCAAAATAAGGCAACACCACAAACAGCACAGAAATATACCATATAATGGGTTCATCATTCTGAGAGGTAAACAGATAGGTTTTTAATAGCTTATACATCCCAAAAGAACCAATCAATGCAACCAGGGTATGGTTCATGATCATCCCGTATAATGGCCCAAAAATGTAGATAACCAGATTGTTTAAGCTAAAAGGTGATAGCAGGTAATTACGGGTAACACCTGTTAACACATCTTCCACATACGTATTGGGATTCAAATCAAAGAAGTGGGAGGAATTGAAGCTCATGCTGAATAAGCCCAGGCTATCCATCAAATCATGGACCCTGAAAAAACCATCTCCTCCATATATAAAAGGAGGTAGAACCCAGACCAAAATCGCTAAAACAGATATTACCTTATAAAATTTAACTTTCGTTAAAGTGTCATTCAGGTTCATAAGATATTGTGGGTTTCAAACAAAATGGCATGACTCCGACGCTCCAATAATAAAAATGAGGAATATATGAAGGAAAGATGCATGCGAAAAACTAGTAGTTAACGTCTTTATCGGTTAGCAATAAGGACGGCAAATTGGTTATTATTCCCTACAATAACAATACATTATTCTTCCAAAATAGCGAGGAATCAAACATGGTCAATCA
>JAGQVA010001535.1 GCA_020438265.1 Bacteroidota bacterium | reverse complement strand
CATCATATTTAATTAAGACGTTCCTTTTTGAAAGCTCTTTTTGAAAAGAAATCTGAGTTAAACCCGCCAACTTCTTTGCTTGTCCGATTGACAATTTACCGCTATCGTAGAGATATACAGCCAAATCTATAAGTAACTCTGAGGGGGTAATCCTTAGTTCTTGCAATATATTTCCCGGTACTACTAAGTCTTGCATGTTTCTCTTTTTAAATCTCTGTTCTAATATACGATTTTTTAGGCTTTTTGGTGAATGGATGTATCCTTACGTCAACTGATTATTATGGACTTTTTATTCTTTTTATTAAGGCCAGTTGATATTGAATCCAATCATCCATTTCCCGGGAAAAGGGGCTTTCTCCACTTACTGCTATGAATTCTTTATCGCTTTTAAAATACCATTCCATTTCTTTCCCTATACAAAATAGGATCGCTTTTTCAACTTCCCAAATGAAGGACTCTTCGATGATAAAGGTCAATTTATTGATAATTTCTGGAATGACATTTTGAATTTCATTAAAATCCTTTGGAAAATGGCCTTTTTTTATTGCGATTAACTCAGCTGCAACTAATCCCTGATATATAAATTGGCTATCTGAAATTTCTCTCACTTGATAGACTCTAAGGATTGATTCTAATAAGAACTGCTCAGTAGGATTTTGTTTAACTTTTTCTAACCACTCCCAAGCATAATCATTTTCAAAGTTCCTAATTCCCCAAAATCCCATTTTTTTTAAAAATTGATAGAATTATTTCATAATTGCCCTTACCCCAAATTGTAGATTTCTAAATATCCC
>JAGQVA010001534.1 GCA_020438265.1 Bacteroidota bacterium | reverse complement strand
TAAAGGAAAGGTTGAAACTCTGATTCTGTAAAGACATCTACTTCGTAAGGAAAATATTTTTCAGCAAAAACAGCCACATACACATCTTCCTTTCCGGGAGGAATGGTTACTGTCTGCTCTTTCCCTCTTAATATCAACTCTACATAAAGAGGTTCTGTCTGTACCGGAACTTCAAAATGGTACCATTTCATTTCCGGATCAATGAGGGTGGAATGTTTGGTTACTTTATCTTCCTCCAGAATAATGAGAGCAATATTGCTTTTGACAGGGTCCAAAGGCGCATCGTGCCAGGCCCAGTAATGGTTCAGATGGTTGATATACACCATTACCTTGCGGTTTTGGTTTTCATCCTGCCCAAAAGCGATGAGAGGGATTAAGAGAAGAACTAAGCTGTAAATGCGGGTTATTCGTTTCATCGGTGATTTTATTTTTCCTCAAGCTGCTTTTTTCCCCTCTTAAATTAAATAAAAAGTGACGAATGTCGGGTAAGATGTGACGAAGGGGGTGTACGTCAAATTTCCTTCAGCCCATATTTGTACCCCCTCGCGCTAGCCACGCCCCCTCCTGAGGGAGCCTGCCCTCAACTCGATTGTGGGAAGGTGCTACGTGCGACAGGGTTCAAGAAGGGAAATTTGACGTACACCCTGACGAAGGTTAGAGGAATTTTGTGCCCTTCCACGGAAATCAACCAAAGATAGTCCTAAATGGCCTGGTTTTGCGGTTTTTTCCACTTCTTGAGGATAATCTCCCTATATAAATATTAGAGGAACGTTTCTTTAAGTAAAAACAAGAAACAAGGAGTGT
>JAGQVA010001533.1 GCA_020438265.1 Bacteroidota bacterium | reverse complement strand
GAGAAAGAAGTGATTGGGGTAGAAAAGAATGAGTTGGATAATATTTTGTAGTCGTCGGTGAGGTGAAGTTAGGAAGAAGAATGAACCAGAAGAGGTTGCTTGTTTGGTAAGATGCTCATTATCAGCAGGTTTTATGGTCGTCGATGACCAGACAAAAACCTCTTATTATAATAAGACGACAAAAAAGCCAAAATAACGCATTGGGTTCTTTGACATCTGACTGATTATTAGTTACTTAGAGTTACCGGATAAACGGAGCTTAATTGGACCATTTTGGGATTGAAACTTTTTAATTTCATAAAGGCACTAATTACATTGGTAAGCTTAATTGGACCATTTTGGGATTGAAACACTTTTTTATTCAACCCTTTTTGCAGGCAATATTCTAGCTTAATTGGACCATTTTGGGATTGAAACGATTTCTTTGATTGTATCTCAGATTATAGGGCATATAGCTTAATTGGACCATTTTGGGATTGAAACAGTGCTACCATTCGGTCAGACACCTTGGAAAATCTCAGCTTAATTGGACCATTTTGGGATTGAAACCCCAATGCAACGGCATGTCCGACTATCTCTGGTTCGAGCTTAATTGGACCATTTTGGGATTGAAACATGAATTATCGTTGGTATCAGGAATCGACCTCAGAAAGCTTAATTGGACCATTTTGGGATTGAAACTGCAGAAATAATAAATGTGTTAATTTCAACACATTAGCTTAATTGGACCATTTTGGGATTGAAACGAGGTATATCTGCTCGTAATAATCATTTGCTGATTAAGCTTAATTGGACCATTTTGGGATTGAAACACCATAACCGCCAAGATTTCCAGATAGTAAATTATCAG
>JAGQVA010001532.1 GCA_020438265.1 Bacteroidota bacterium | reverse complement strand
TTAATCAATTGGCCCGGGAACTCCTTGATGCAGGTGATATACAGGGAGCACTGGCGATACTGGAATTGAGCATGGAAGATCATTCCCAATATTCAAGAACTTTTGCTTTGTTGGGAAAAACATATCTTGCGCTTGGAGAGTTGGAGGAAGCTGAAAAGGCCCTGGAAGATGCATTGCGGCTTTGGCCGGAGAATAAGGAGGCCTTGGAGTTGATGGAGGAGGTGAAAAAGTAGAGAGTTGAAGTAAATGGGAGAGTTTGTCGTCTACTTTATTTGGGAAGGTTAGGTGTCTGAAGAGCTCCCTCGCTTCGCTGCTCGGGATGCTTAGATCCTTCGCCAAGGCTCAGGATGACAGCATTGCGTTGTAAGAGATCACAAGCCTTTGGCTTAATAAAAACATACTGAAGGTATAAGTAAGGGATACAACGCTCTGGCGCGCTGGACCGGGGAACCACGAAGTGCTCTTGAACACCTGTAGATAGCAAAGATGTGAAAAATTTGGTGTTTAGGGGCGGCCCGCGCGTTGCATAATATTCCCCGATTTTTTGCGCCACTTTTTACTAAAAAAAGTGGCATAGGAATAAAAAAACTACACTATGCAAGCAGGACGTCGCTACACATTTTTCCAAACAGCCAACTGGACCCGGAAATTTATCCTCATTTTCTTGGTCGTTGGCACGATCCCGGTAGTCATCTACGAATTACTCAACATCAAATGGCTGGCTACCGTTGTGCCCTGGCAGCCCATTTCACTGGTCGGTATTGCCGTGGCTTTTTACCTTGGATTTAAAAATAATTCCTCTTACGAAAGACTCTGGGAAGCCCGTAAAATCTGGGGTGGAATTGTCAAT
>JAGQVA010001531.1 GCA_020438265.1 Bacteroidota bacterium | reverse complement strand
AACCGCTCCACTTTTGAGATATGATTCGTGTTTTTATACGCTTAATTGGACCATTTTGGGATTGAAACGTGGCGGCAGTCGTTCTAATGGTAAGCGTAGGCGGAGACGCTTAATTGGACCATTTTGGGATTGAAACTCTTTCTTGAGTTTCATAAATGCGTCAATAACGTTACGCTTAATTGGACCATTTTGGGATTGAAACTTCGATTGCAAATAGTGCTGATCGTCCGACTCACGCGCTTAATTGGACCATTTTGGGATTGAAACGATGTAAACGTGTACAATGACAAAAAGAAAGTCAATCCGCTTAATTGGACCATTTTGGGATTGAAACAATCTTGCGGCTAACTCTTCCTGCTCGGGCTTTTGGCGCTTAATTGGACCATTTTGGGATTGAAACCATTTTACCCCGTTATCAGAGGAAGCAATCATGGCACGCTTAATTGGACCATTTTGGGATTGAAACCACGTTTCAATACCTGATTGAAACAGGCGACCCCCTCGCTTAATTGGACCATTTTGGGATTGAAACATAATGCAGCCTCTAACCCCAACCTTTCGCGGGTTAGCGCTTAATTGGACCATTTTGGGATTGAAACACAGTATACCGGGACCTTTGCGCCAGAATCATGTATGAGCTTAATTGGACCATTTTGGGATTGAAACTTTTATTTTGATGCGCCTGGAGTAGATAGCGCGTCTGAGCTTAATTGGACCATTTTGGGATTGAAACGTAACCAGTCAATCAGATCAGGCTTTAATAACCTTAGCTTAATTGGACCATTTTGGGATTGAAACTCCCAATATTTGCCACCGCTGTTCCTGTAACATTCACGCTTAATTGGACCATTTTG
>JAGQVA010001530.1 GCA_020438265.1 Bacteroidota bacterium | reverse complement strand
TAAGCTAAGGTAGTCAATTCGTCAAAGCAAATCAGCGGATATGTTTCAATCCCAAAATGGTCCAATTAAGCTATACCCGCCTTCCTCACGGAGTGATTCGATACTTGAGTTTCAATCCCAAAATGGTCCAATTAAGCTCTGACCAGTATTGACGATCAATACGCTGATCCTCTTGTTTCAATCCCAAAATGGTCCAATTAAGCTCCGGGACCATGCCTTTTTCATATCCCATGAAGTCGAGTTTCAATCCCAAAATGGTCCAATTAAGCTGAAAAAACGAGACAATGCCAATGGTGCGGATGTCACAGTTTCAATCCCAAAATGGTCCAATTAAGCTGAGATCGCCGCGCTGACGGAAACGAATGTACGCATGGTTTCAATCCCAAAATGGTCCAATTAAGCTCAAGGTTGTAGGACTGGTAGAAATGGCAGGTCTTGAGTTTCAATCCCAAAATGGTCCAATTAAGCTTTTGTTCCAGTTGTTTTTTCGTCCAGTTCATTTATTGTTTCAATCCCAAAATGGTCCAATTAAGCTCTTTGCACAAAACGTCTTAGCGCTCCCGCTCTTTGTTGTTTCAATCCCAAAATGGTCCAATTAAGCTCTTCGCAAACCCGAACGAGGTGTATAATTATTATATGTTTCAATCCCAAAATGGTCCAATTAAGCTCTGAAGTAAACTGACGGTATGAGCCGTAGTCGTTAAGTTTCAATCCCAAAATGGTCCAATTAAGCTTGTGTGGAATCTTTAACATAAAGAAATGAAAATAAAAGTTTCAATCCCAAAATGGTCCAATTAAGCTCTACCCAATTCTTTAATGAAAAACCATGTGAATTGAGTTTCAATCCCAAAATGGTCCAATTAAGCTCCAGGGGAAGCGCATTTGATC
>JAGQVA010001529.1 GCA_020438265.1 Bacteroidota bacterium | reverse complement strand
AGAAGAATACGCTTTTATTGTCGATCTCGAAGACTTTACCCGGCAGGGATTTTCATTCACAAGTAATAATGGCAGACAAACCTATAAGTATAAAGGTGCTGTCAAGCTGACCAATAATGAGACTTTCCTTTACCAGAATTATCTGGCAACGATCCATCGGGTAAATATGTCAGGAATTGATATGATGGATGGAGTTCAGGATTTTATCTGGAAAAGAGTGGATAAAAATGGTAATGCCATTGATTAAAAATTTTCAAATCCTGTAAACCCTGTAGAGACGCCGATTCATCGCGTCTCCACAGGGTTTCCAGATTTTATAATAATCAATAACACCGCGCCGCATTCTGCTGCACACCAAAAGCAGCTCCCCCAATGCTCACCTTTCCATTATTAAGCAGATAGATCGGAAAATACCCGGATTCTCCCTGATCAGTCTTATAGGTAATATAAGCATTCCCCATTTTCGCCTCAATATTCCAATAGCCGGTTACCGTATTTTGAGAGGCACCACCAGCCTGCCCAGGCACACTCCAGCTTCCTTCCTTATAATAGCGGTAGCGACCATTGCTGCATAATTCCAATACCGTAAGTGTGCTATTTGAGCTAATCGCAGACCCGCTGTAATTCGTCAGTTTGGTTCCGCTTAATCCCTGTTTCCATTGTTGAGCCAAATAATTTTGCCCCTGAACATCATCAGGAGAAATCATTATTAGCAGAACAAGGGAGAGAAAAGAAATCATCAGACTTTTCATAATTGTTTTTTGAATTGATTGATTGTTGTAAATGCCTTTTGCAAGGCTTCAGGGATACAGTCGGAATTATTTTATTTTGATCACCTTGGCTATTGGCCTTTGGCCGTTAGCCTTTAGCTGTTGGCAAAATGCGACCAACAGCC
>JAGQVA010000151.1 GCA_020438265.1 Bacteroidota bacterium | reverse complement strand
TGGCCCTTGTGTCCAGGCTGGCCGCCCGTGGATTTCTTACTTCGCTTGCGACGACTCTCAGTCTGTTTGATCATATCTTGAGAGGGAGGCTTATTGCTATTGCGACTATCTTTGACTACTTCATAAGCCTTAAGCTTGGCTGCCATCTCTGCCAACTGGGCCTCCAACTCCGCGTTCTGGGCCCGTAAGGATGCATTTTCTGCACGCAACTGTTGATTGACCGACTTTAATGCAGACAAATCCCCTTCGACTGCTTCCATTCGTAAGCTTAGTAAGGTTAGTCGGTCCTCATATTCAGAATTTCGCATAGCTAATACATCGGGATAAGCCAAGATAGAAACTTTCTCCCTTTTTTTATAATTTCTGGGAATACCTGAGTAGTTACACAAATTGAGCAGAAAATCTGCTGCTGTGATATTATTGAATCTTTCTTTGGTAAATTTAAAGTAGCTCTCAGTCAAAACCCTCATCAAGAAGTCTTAGGTGCTTGTTTACGCATGGCTAGCTTTTCAAAAAAAATCGACACACAGACCCTCAAACTTGCTTTGGAAAAGGTCAAAGTCAAACAGATCAGCCAATGGCAAGAGAAAAACATTCCCCCTGGCCTCGCCAAATTGAGAAAATTGGTTATGAAAAAACAACTGAAGAAATGTGTCCCAAAAGTCGCCTAGATTGGACAGGCTACCTTCCAGGTTTTTGGAAATCTGGAAGGTCTGAATATAAAAATCCTGACAAGTTATTGCTGTATCCATTCAATTCGCACATCGGAACCGTCTTTGGCCCAGGTTACTTTTACCCGTTCCTGATCTTTTTCGGTATAATGGCTAATACGTACCACAAGAATTTTTCCCGGTTTAATCCAGTCTAATTGGGAAACATAAGAACCTGGAAATGAATACGTTCCAATTTGGCAATAAGGATCAGGGCCATCACTTTGCTGAATATTCAGAATTGCCTGTACGTTTGTATCTGTGATTCTGAATATTCGGATATTTTCGACTATACATTGACCACAATCTCCCCAGCCATAAGGATGATGGGATGTGCTTTCCCTGATAATTAATCCGATAGATTTATCCGGAAATTGAAAAAGATTATCTCCAAAAGATGATTTTTCCAATGAGTCAGGTTGAACTAACCGGGTCTGCTCCGCCTCAATCAACTGGTTACGCACTGATATTAATTCCTTATGAACAGGAATTTTATTCACGTAATTATAATCAATTTTAAGGCTTTCAATGGGTACGTTTTTATATTCTCCTGAATCATATTGAAATGACTGCTTTTGGAATTTTACCTCTGTCAGAGAGTTACTTGTGCGATTTTCCTGATAAACCAATGCGTCTACATCTACTGAAGTAGGTACCCATCCTTTATCTCCATAAACAAAAATGGGGTTAAAACTAGCCTTCTGAAAAAAGTGATCAGGAATATCTGTCGAATTTGTTTTCAGCGCTTCTTTAAAAACCACTTTATTAAAACTGGTGGGTTTTCCCGGTTTTCTTTGGGGAGAGCTTGATAAGACTACATTAGCCTTTCGGTTGTTACTGCCTGAATCTGCAATATCGACCATAAACCGAATCTGATCCAGTCTGGGAAGCTGTACGAATCCCAGCGCCTGAGGACTAATTCGTGCAGTAATAATATATCCATCTTCATTCTCAGTCATTTCTGCCACATACGAAATTCCTTCCGTAAAATCCCCCATTTCAATTCCCAGCGCTTGAGCCAACGGTTTCATTTGTTCCCGATTGTAATGAACAGGTTTTCTCCCATCTGGAAAAAGGCCAAAATGCACAATTCCAAAATGAACCTCTTCCTTAGTCAAAAACCTGTAATCAGGGACAAAAAGACTGTCATTCCCCTGCTGATCATGAGGATAATCAAATCCATTGACAAAGGAAGGCTTTTCAATCTGGGGCGCGTACTCAGAATAAATGCTAAAAAAGCGAGAGGGTCCAATCTCTCCTTTATCACGGGTTACAGGAGGATGATAAGCAATATAATCCGGGTGATGTACATATTCAAAATTGGGAGGATAAGAAGAAGGAGGTAAGGCCAGCCATAATTCAATATGGTCTGTGGCTTCATCACTGTTTTTAACAATTTTTACGCGGTCATCCTTTACTGAAACTACCAGTGAGAGCGTTTCTCCATAGGAATACAGTTTGGCACTAGCCGAAACTTTCGGAGTAATTGTCCGGTCTTTGAACTCCTTATTTTCTTTGTTCAGGCTAAAAAAATTATCCATCTCAAAGTCTGCCGGCTGCCCCATAAGAGTCAGCGGTAGGAGGAAAGCATAGGTCCATATGTATTTTCCTATCTGCATATATCCACTACTAAAGTAGTTTTACAAGTTAAATTTAAGAACAAACAACACCTGCCTTATGTTTATCATAGGCCTAAAGTTGCCAGGTCTACGATAATTCCCTTATTCCCTTTTTTCGCCGCCTGTTTGCGGATTTCATCTGCTTCCAGACGAGTATTATATGGCCCGAGCAATACCCGAAAGATGGGTTTTCCATCCTTAACCCCATTTTGTACCAATGTGGCGGTAAAACCTTTTTCCTGCAATTCATTGAGTGCTTCCAGCATACGGTAGTAGTTATTATACGCTCCTACCTGTACACCATAGCCCAAAAATTCTGTTTTCGCAGCTACAATCTGGAAAAGTCCGGGTGTGTATTTGGCAATATCCGGAGGCAACTGATCCACCTGAGTGGAACTGGTTCCCGTTCCATCAGAATTGGTGGAAGGAGAATAGGTCTCGTCCTGTGGCTGGTTAATCAACTGACCATTATGATTCCGAATCGGAAGATCAGAGAGATCGCCTGTAGGCTGCGGTTTATTGTTTAAATCTACAATTTCAGTCTTATCCTGATAACCTGGAGACGAGGCCGGATCAAAAGCCACATTCGAGCCTTCTGTTAAGATTTCCAGCTCTACTCTTACAATCCCCTCCGGAACCATATTAATCTGTTCGGCAGCAGCCCGGGAGATATCAATAATCCTGTCATGAGACTGTGGCCCCCGGTCATTAATCCTTACGACAACCGATCTTCCATTATCCACGCGAATGACTCTGACTCTGGTCCCGAAAGGAAGGGTACGATGGGCAGCAGTAAATCCAAGTTTATTATACGTTTCACCATTGGCAGTACGCCTTCCGTGAAATTTATCTGCATAAAATGAAGCATTCCCGATCATCTGTCCCCACGTTTCTGATACTGAAAACATGACCAGAAATAAGGACATAATGACGCGAGGGGATATTCTTCTGTGTTTGTTCATACTTTTTTAATTATTCCCTATTTGCAAATCAAGAAACTATAATATACAAATATACCCAAAATTATACCAGATGTGTTTTTTCAATCTGATCTTAATATCTTTGCCAAAATATGAAAATAATTGTTTATACCGATGGCGCAGCCAAAGGAAATCCGGGACCGGGTGGGTATGGAGCTGTCCTGATCTATGGCAATCACCGCAAGGAATTATCTGCGGGATACCGAAAAACCACCAACAACCGAATGGAATTACTGGCGGTAATCGTTGCTCTGGAAGCATTAAAAAAGCCTAATCTTGTGGTAGAAATATATACCGATTCCAAATACGTAGAACAAGCCGTTACCAAAGGTTGGGTATTTGGTTGGGAAAAAAAAGGATTTAAAGACAAGAAAAACCCGGATCTGTGGCGGAGATTTCTGGCTGTTTACCGAAGACACCGAGTAACCATAAAGTGGGTAAAAGGCCACGCCGGAAATCCCCTGAATGAGCGTTGTGACCAATTGGCAGTAGAAGCTTCTTTAGGCCCTGACCTGCTTGTCGACGTTGAGTATGAAAGAGAAAACTCGCCTCTCTTTTAGGTTGATTTAGGGTGAATATTTAGCTGGTACATGTTAAACTAAATAATGATGATTCAGACCTTCCAGGTTTTGAAAACCAGGAAGGTCTCATCATAAAAAACACTAACAAACATCAAGATGACACCGTTGCGCATATTTTCATTTCTGATTTGTCTTTCATTTGCTTCGCTTACGTGGGGCCAAGCAATCAAAAATACCACCCTTATTGGTCATCTTCCCTATTCTACCAACCTCACGGATATTTGGGGATATGTGGATGGAAATGGAGATGAATATGCCCTTGTGGGGCTGTTAAACGGCGTTTCCATTGTCGATCTTTCTGACCCGGCCCAACCAACACAGCTGCACTTTATTCCTGGTGTTACTTCTGGATGGAGGGATTTAAAAACCTATCAGGACTTTGCCTATGTTTCCAATGAAACCGATAGCGGAATTACCATCATCGATCTGTCTGGCTTACCGGGAAATATCGCTTATAAAGATACCATTATTGATCAGGTAAAAACCGCCCATAATCTTTACATGGATGCAGGACGCCTTTATGTCATAGGATTTAATGATAATATTGGAGGGTTTAAAATCTGGGATTTGACTAATGATCCCTGGAATCCAACTCCCCTGGGGGCTTATAACCAAAAATACGTCCATGATGTGTACGTCAGAAATAACCTTGCCTATGCAGCAGAGATCAGTGCAGGCTTACTGACGATTGTGGACGTTTCTGATCCTGCCAATACAACTATTCTGGGCAGCGTAGACTATCCCGGCTCTTTTACCCATAATACCTGGTTGAATGATGCAGGCAATATTTGTTTTACGACAGACGAACTCCCCGGCGCATGGCTTCAGGCATGGGATGTCAGTGATCCTGGAGATATCAAATTTCTGGACCGAATCAGGTCCAGTGTCAATAATGGGGAATCCTCACCACATAATGTTCATGTCCTGAATGACTATTTGATTACTTCCTACTATGCTGATGGGCTTCATATTGTGGATGCTTCCCGGCCTCATAATCTTGTGGAAGTGGGATTTTATGACACCAGTCCTTTAGCAGATGGTAGTTTTAACGGTGCCTGGGGTGCATATCCTTTTTTACCTTCCGGTCTTATTCTCGTGTCAGATCAACAGGAAGGGTTATTTGTCGTTCAACCTGACCTGATGAGAGGTTGTTATCTGGAGGGAAATGTCACAGATTCCGTCACCGGGGCTCCCATTGCCAATGTAGAGATTTGTTTCCTTGATTCGCCAAGATGTGAATTAAGCCTTACAACAGGAGCCTATGCTACCGGAATCGCTGACTCAGGATTTTATCATGTAGAATTTTCAAAATACGGATACGCAACCGATACCATCAGTGTCATGCTGAAAAATGGAATTCTGGCTACCCGAAATGTAAAATTAAAACCTTTGCCCCGGACCCCGATGGAGATAACAGTTGTCAATCAGCTCACTCAACAGCCTGTTCCCAATGCTATCGTAAAAGCAGTGGCAGACCAACAAGCCGCTACTTTCTTTTTCACTACCGACAATAATGGAAAAGCAACAGATAACCGGTTTGTGATTAACGATTATCAAATTATCGCAGGAAAATGGGGATATATTACCAAAGATCTCTTTACCATCATTGACTCGTCAAACAATACGCTGACGATAGCCATCGAAGAAGGCTACTACGATGACTTCTCTCTCGATTTTGGCTGGAATGTATCGGGAAATGCCGAAAGGGGAATGTGGGAGAAAGGAGAGCCTGTAGGCACCTATCGCGTTAGTGGAGACATTTACAATCCTGAGTATGATTTACCCGATGATATCGGGGATGAAGCTTATGTTACCGGCAATGCAGGTGGAGCGCCTTTTGGCGACGATGTCGATAATGGATTTACCTGGCTGGTTTCTCCCCCCATCGACCTGTCCGGATATACTGAGCCTGTTTTACAATATTACTGGTGGTTTTTAAACTGGTCATTAAACGGTTCTGATCCCGATGGTCCGGGAAATGACTCATTGAAGGTATTTGTCTATGACGGGATAGATACTGTTCTACTAGCCACGTATGATGGTCCATTCGATACGACCTGGAATCTTGCAACCAATCACTTTGTCAATCTGATTGACACAAGTCAGCAAATACGATTTATGTTTTATACCCAGGATCTGGAGCCGGGAAATCAGGATGCAATCGAAGCCGCCATTGATGGATTCAGAATTGTAGAAGCTTCCACACTAAGCATTGATCCAACTCCGTTCAATGTCGATGTTCAATTTTTTCCAAACCCTTTTAACGATCAGATATCCATTTCCTTTGAACGATCTCCTACTCTGCCGGGTCAAAATCTCTGGTTTGACCTGATAGGCATAGATGGTCAATTGGTACAGCAGGTTCGCATGCCCCATCCTGATCAACCCCTAAAAATAAAGTCAACCCTTCCGGCAGGAATGTATATAGGAATTATCAGGACGGATACAAAACTCCTTTATCGACAAAAACTCCTTCGAAGACCCTGAAATAGTTGAAAAAATTGAGCCAAAATTACCCGATAAAACAAAAATCCGGCAAATAAAAATTATTACATAGCTTTTTTATCTCATTTTGTGAAATTTATTCACATTTAACTTTTTGATGTGGATAAATTCAATTAACTTTATGGTGTCTGAAGTGAATGTAATACCATTTTTGTTTGATTTTAAAAACTGATCGATAGCTTGTGAAAAAATACTTACCTTTCCTCCTTCCGGTAATTGTTTTTTTCTTTACGGCTGGTTGTGAATCACAATCAGGTGAAACCTTATCCTTTAAATCCAGATTTGCTGCTCCTGAATTAAAACGAATGTCCCAGGAACAGTATGGAATTGATGTCAAACAGAAGAATGTTCTTCAGGCCAATTTTGAAAAAAATCAGTTTTTGACAGATGTCCTCCAACAACATAATGTAGAAATAGAAGTGATTGAGGACATTGCCCGCAAGTCTGAAGATGTCTTTGATGTCAGACGCATGAAAGCGGGAAATTCATTTACCATTATCAAAGATGAAGAGGAAAAAGTAGATTATTTTATCTACGAAAAAACGCCGGCTGATTATGTGGTTTTTGACCTCAGAGACAGTGTGCAAATTTATGAAGGACGAAAAAAGGTAGTCGTTCACAAACGTTCTGTTTCCGGTGTGATCCATTCATCCCTGTTTGAAACGATCCAGGAAAATGGAATTGATATCAAACTGGCAAGGCAGCTGGAAGAGGTTTATGCCTGGTCGGTAGATTTCTTTGACCTGAAAAAAGGAGATTATTTCAAAGTCATCTACGACGAGGAGTTTGTGGATGGCGAATCGATAGGTATTTCCGGAATCCTGGCAGCCCAGTTTCATCATCAGGACAGAGACTATTTTGCGATTCATTTTGAAAAGGATGACACGACTTCCGTTTTTTATGATGAGGAAGGAAGAAGTCTTATGACAGCATTCCTCAAATCCCCTGTAAAGTATTCCAAAATCAGCTCCCGTTATTCTATCCAGCCAGGACAAATATCTTCCCGCCAGTCTGAAAGCAATGAAGACATTGACTATATGGCTCCAACCGGAACAGAGGTATATGCGGTAGGCGATGGAATCATCACCAAAGCCGATTATCGCAAGGATTTTGGGAATTACGTCAAAATCAAACACGGAATTTATGCCAGTCAGTATATGCACCTGGCTGAGATTAATGATGAAATCACTGTTGGACTGGACGTCAGACAAGGCCAGGTAATTGGTTATATTGGAAAAACAGAACTGGCCAAAAATCCCAGTGTCAGATTTCGCTTCTGGGAGAACGGAAAAATTATCAACCCTGTCAGGGTGAATGTCCCTCCGGCAGAGATGATTCCCGATGAGGATAAAAGTGATTTCTTCTCCATCAAAGAAGAAATGATGAAAGAATTGGAAACAATTAAAATGATGGATACAAATGCTATGTTTGTATCAAATTATTAATTCCTCCTGCATTTTTTTTACCATTTCCGCATTGATTTCCGATCATATATGAATTAAGGTAATCGGCCCGAAATTTGTCCCGGCTTATATATAGTTGCCGGCATTAAGTCTGCAATTTCTTCCTTGTTAAGGTAAATGTTGTGGGGGATATTCCCTTCTTCTGTAATACCAGAGAAATGTAATTCCGGCTGTCTGTAATATATTAAGGCTCCTTAAACGGTACTCATTATGAGGACATCATTACTCATTATTTCTCTGCTCATTTCTTTCTGCCCTGCGTTAATAGGACAACACAACTTGTTTATTCAATTTGGAAAATCTGCCAATGAAGTAAAAAGTTTTCTTTACTCCAGAGATTATGTCGATGATGTAAAAGAAGATTCGGAAATGGGAAGTTTGCGTGTAGCACTCGATCCTAACAAGCATATTGAATATGGCTTTATTCAGGATCGACACTATTCTACGACCATTACCAGAAATTACACCAATCGCAAAACAGCCAAGGATGTTGAGAAAAACTGCCTTTCTTACATGAATTCAGTAAAAACATCTGAGATCAAGCTCAATGAGGTAGAGAAAATCTCCTGTTATACTGCCATTGCTGACGATAAAATTATTAAACTGTTCATTATCAGGCACCCGGAAAGCATTACCCTGACCCTGGCAGCTTTTTCCCGCTATTTTGGGCCGATGCAGCAAGAATCACGCTTCTTTTATGAAGTAGACCTGTTAGAGAGAATTTACGCGGCCAATTAATCTTTAATTACCTGTAAGTGATTTTCTCCATCTCCGGAAAAAAGGCTTTTCGTCTTTTTTTCCGGAGAATCTTTTTTATACCTGTTCTTGATGTGATAAAAATCTGCCTGAACCTTATCTTCTCCCACAGTCAGGATAAAATATCCGTGATCAATAAAATTACCATACTTGATATGAGGATTAATCCATCTTTTCCCTCCCGGTAAACTGGCATCCCTTTTCTCATCTTTCATCAAACTTCTTTGAATCAATTTTCCCATGACCCTTCCCAATCCCAGCCAACGAATCGGCTTGATAAGTTTGGCAAAATCATCAAAATTATTTGACGTGATACTGGGCGTTGCAAATTCAATGGCAACTGCATTTTCTCCGGTCCTGGGATTATATCCTAATGGCACCTGAGGGTGATTCCAATCATCCAGAGGAACTTCCATAGCCAGACTGGTATGAAAATCTCCGGTCAGAATGACAACATTTTCTATATCGTTGTTTTTAATAAACTGCGTTATTTGTAATCTCTCTGCCGGATAACCATCCCAGATATCCAGAAATGCGTTTTCCATCCTTTTGTGCAGATGTTCAGCGTAAAGTGGTGAGAAAACAACCTGATTGCCAATAAGTTTCCACTTCGCTTTTGATTCTTTCAAAGCGTTCAGTAACCAGTCTTTCTGCTTAGTCCCCAGCATAGAACGATCAGGAGCGAAAATAGCAGAATCAAGCATATCGTAAATCTGAGGGTCCCGGCCTTCATATCGGGTATCCAGCATCATCAGATCTGCGA
>JAGQVA010001528.1 GCA_020438265.1 Bacteroidota bacterium | reverse complement strand
TTCAGGTTGCTGCCTCTGAAACCCAGGCTGATGTAACCTTTGCCATTCATCTCAAAACTGGTGGCATTACTTCGGGTAATGAGATAATCCTCTATCTCATCGTCATCATCCGTATTTGATAAGCCTGTTTTTTCTGTCCAAAAGGTTGTCGCGGGATCATATTCCCAGAAATCATCTTCATAAACCCCGTTATTTCTCCCGCCTCCCACATAGGCTTTTCCGTCTATGACAAACGCAAATGCATCTACCCGCTTGGAGCCGCCAACACTGACGCCCTGAGTCCATATATTCGTTTCCGGGTCATAAATCCACAAATCTTTCAGATCATTTCCATCTGTCCCTGTACCAATATATCCTTTTCCATCCAGGGAAAAACCTATGGCACCATAACGCGCCGAACCTTTAAAATCGGCAAGTTGTTTCCATGAATCTTCCACAGGATCATACTCCCAGAAATCATTAAGGCGGTTTTCTCCGTCATAACCGGTTCCCAAATATCCTTTGCCATTAATCGAAAATCCAACTGCTCCATTACGAGCTGCTCCGGGAAAATCAGCCCTTTGTATCCAGTAATCAAATTCATAATCGTATTCCCATAAATCTGACAGCCGGTCGTAACCATCAAAACCCGTGGCAACAAAGGCCCTGCCATTTATTACAAAAGAAACCGCATCTCCTCGCGGTAATCCTTCAAAATCCGAGCGCTCTACCCAGTTTCCAAGTGGATCAACATCATCCTCTTCCCCACAAGAAGAAAATGAGAGTACCAGTCCGGCCATGAGCCAGATCACAAAATATCGTGAAACCTTATTCATAATTTTTTTGTTATCAGTGGTCAGAAACTTACAATATTGACCACGGAGTTCAGAACCTAGACTTTCAAAAGGGGGGAAAAGGTTGTATGGCTT
>JAGQVA010001527.1 GCA_020438265.1 Bacteroidota bacterium | reverse complement strand
GAGAAAAATATCAATACTTCTATCTCGGACGGGGATTCTGCGCAGACGAGTTTTGCAAAGAGGGGGATTGAATGGGGGCTTAGGATTTCTCCTCATTATTATAATACGGTAGAGGAAATTGATATATGTATTGGCAGGATTCGTGAGATTCTGGGGTGAAATGTTACTTTTCATGATATCGCTGTAGAGTTCTGGTTGGGAGAGCCGCGTGAGGTATTGTTTGGTCAGATGCGCATAGATTTCTTAAATCTGCAAAAATTCAGTATTTTGACTTAAGATGACAAAGTTCCTGCTCCCGGCTCTCCTTCTCTTTTCCAGCTCCCTGACCGCCGTAACCTATAAAGTCTCAACTCCCCAGGCTCTGGGAGAGGCTTTTTCCAATGTTAACCCTGGAGATACGATTCTCATGGCTCCTGGCGAATACACCATCTCCAGAATCTATTACATCAAACGAAGTGGCAATGCCAAAGCTCCGATCCTCATTCAGGGTGCTGGTATCGGCAAAACCACTATCATTCCCCTTTATACCAAAGCATTTCGCGTTTTTGGGCATTATATTCAGTTTAAAAATCTCACCTTTCGCGGAAGGGGTGGAGGTGTTCCTTTTGAAGCAATGGGAAATCATATTACCGTGGAGTGGTGTAGTTTTGAGGAAAATAATGTCGGACTAGATATTTCAGGTAATCATTTTCGAGGTCGGCATTTGTTTATTTACTCAAATGAAAAAACCGGAATCGAAGTAAACGGGGGGTTTATTTGGCGAGAAAACTGGTCAAATGACGTAATCCGGCTGAGGGAGGCCCTGGGACTTTTACCTGGTAAGGCTTACGAAAGAGAAAGGTGGAGTGTGGCCCAATTGACTGAAATGGAAGCGCTGTGGGACAGGCGTGAGATGGATTGCAGACTCGAATATGTCTA
>JAGQVA010001526.1 GCA_020438265.1 Bacteroidota bacterium | reverse complement strand
GGATACAGGAGGAATCTGCTTCAAACCCAATAACAGCCCCTTCGAGCAAGGGTTTTATACAAACTCCGGGGAAATATTTAATGAAATTGTCCGAAGAAGAAACCTCATCAGCCCGATCTTGCATCAGGGTGAAAATCTCCTCTCCCCAGGCGTCTGGTAATGGAATATTGAGGCGTTTGGAATTATATGGATGAGGAAAAAACGAATGAGTAGCCAAAGGGGCATCCTTATGCTCGAGCTCAGATACATTATACAATAACCCATAATCATCCAATTCATAATCTTCGCTAATGGGAAAAACCTGAAATGTTTGCATTTTCGAGGTGTCCCCATGATAATAACCAGAATAATAAGTGTGCATTACCAGGGAATCAAACCGGTAGGTTATTCCTTCTTCGGGATTAAAAACACTGGAAGTTCCAAACTGGAAAAAGCTACTCGTATAAATATCCCCCAAATCAGGGTCTGAAACCTGTCCTACAAGCATTTTTCCGGTACCTGAAGTGGGTACAGAATCAAGAATTACCAGGGATGTCTCCAGTTCAAGGGTATCTATGAATATGATTCTCGTATCGGTATTTACAAACCCCTGACCTATGGGATAAATGTCATTTGAATTTTCGCAGCCCCAAAAAGCAATAACCAGATAAAGCAGGGACATGCGTAGTCCTTTCATAAGAATAAACTCATGATTTGTCATAGGAAATAAATGTTGAAGTGGAAAAGGATTAGTCGTCTTCGTTGTTTTCGACATCAGGGAAGAACTGCCAGACGTCATCAAATGCAGCGGTTCCGCCACTCGTTCCTGTGAGAATAAACGTTTGGTAGCCATAGGCCAGGACTACAGCACCACGGCGTGCAGAACCTTCAAAATCGGCTTTTTCTTCCCAGGCATCCAGCCCGGGATCATATTCCCAGATACTGTTCAG
>JAGQVA010001525.1 GCA_020438265.1 Bacteroidota bacterium | reverse complement strand
CCATTTTGGGATTGAAACATGACTCCGATATGGACATTGAAAACCGCTCCCTTGAGCTTAATTGGACCATTTTGGGATTGAAACAAAAATTGATTTTTGAATTTGGAGGTCAGAGATTTGAGCTTAATTGGACCATTTTGGGATTGAAACACGGTATCAACTAATGTATTAAACCCAAATACAATTAGCTTAATTGGACCATTTTGGGATTGAAACACAATTACCCAGTCTATTCCACGAAAAGTTAATGGTAGCTTAATTGGACCATTTTGGGATTGAAACTGCTTTCTCAATCTGCTGTACTTTTCCTGGAAGAGGAGCTTAATTGGACCATTTTGGGATTGAAACTTACTTTGAAACACTCTTGCAGTGTGATTGAATGAGAGCTTAATTGGACCATTTTGGGATTGAAACAACTCATCCTGAAGCTGCTTGGCAGAGGCTACCGCAGCTTAATTGGACCATTTTGGGATTGAAACCTCGTTTGGGTAGAGATATTTGTTTCGCTTCAATATGAGCTTAATTGGACCATTTTGGGATTGAAACGGTACTGGATAATGTGGGATGCGTGGCTCATGGCTAAGCTTAATTGGACCATTTTGGGATTGAAACGGATTTAAGACCATTAACTTTTCGTGGAATAGACTAGCTTAATTGGACCATTTTGGGATTGAAACGCAGTTGGGGCTGCATTACTCCCGGTCTGGGTATCAAGCTTAATTGGACCATTTTGGGATTGAAACATTATTGGATTGGTAGGCTAGTTAATGGTAAAAAGAAGCTTAATTGGACCATTTTGGGATTGAAACTCGGCTAAACGCTGCTGAAGATCAGTAGCACTAATAAGCTTAATTGGACCATTTTGGGATTGAAACTCTGAATCGGTATCGACAACAATCGGGGAATCAGTGAGCTTAATTGGACCATTTTGGGATTGAAAC
>JAGQVA010001524.1 GCA_020438265.1 Bacteroidota bacterium | reverse complement strand
AGGAAAGCGCCTGTGATAGTTATACCGTGCCAAGTGGAAATGCTACGTATTTGGTATCCGGAATGTATCAGGATACAGTGATGAATGCACTGGGTTGTGACAGTGTCATTATCATTGATTTGACAATTAACACGGTAGATACTTCGCTTTCTGCAACCAAAGCTACCCTGACGGCAAATGAGGCAAGTGCTACCTATCAGTGGATTGATTGTAATACCAATACTGCGATTACAGGGGAAACCAGCCAGGTATTTAGCCCGACTCAAAATGGTAGTTACGCCGTTGCGATTACCAGCAATGGCTGTACAGATACTTCTGATTGTTATGTAATGAATGCAGTGAATATTGATGAAAATTTCTTTTCTCAGGTAAATATTTATCCCAATCCATCTCAGGGAATCTTTAAAGTAGATCTGGGGGAATTGTATCAAAATGTGGAAATAGAAATCACAGACCTTCGGGGAAAATTGATTTCCCGTCTGGCTAAGGAGAATGTTTCTCAACTGGAAGTAATGATTGAGCAGCCATCAGGAATTTATCTGATGAATGTGAAAGCCAACGAGAAACAGGCTGTGTTTAAATTGATGAAAGAATAGAGATATCAAGACCTTTCAGGTTTCATAGGTAAGCAAATGGTTGATTACTCTATTTAGGTGCCGTAGGCTTAAGAGAGTTATGTCACCCTGAGCTTGTCGAAGGGTCTAAGTAGAAGAGAGAGCATTTTGTCAACCATGTCCTTCTAAATAGGCCCTTCGACAAGCTCAGGGTGACATCCCTTAATAAATGCCTTCGGCAAAAGAAAATTAGTGTGTTATTTGCAAACCTGAAAAACCTGGAAGGTATAACAATACCTACATTTCATGTAAGATCTTTCTTAAAACTGTAAACCTAATTCGCAATCTATAATTTTTGATGTGAAAAGTAACTGCTAGTTTTGATGTTACTAATTCTATGACTGTC
>JAGQVA010001523.1 GCA_020438265.1 Bacteroidota bacterium | reverse complement strand
AGAGATTTTCTTCGAATACGGCAATGCTGGTCTTCCTACTTCCAGCTACCAAATTGCTTTGACTCATACCGTTGAAGATCAGGTAAAAATCTACCTCAATGTGCCTGCTGTAGCCTGCAAACCACGTTTGGTTTTGGTGGGTGAAAATTCCGGTAGTTGTTGCGGGAATGAAACTGGCTGTTGTTAAGGAATTTATTATATTGGTCCTCAAATTGATTTCCCTATGAGTGACCCTAATAAGTTCCGAATTTTCGTGGTCGAAGACGACGAATGGTACCGTGAATTATTGGGATTCAATCTCGAATTGAATCCCGATTATGAGATTACCAAATTTGAGGACGGAACCAGTTTTCTCAAAGAACTTGACAAAAACCCTGATGTCGTGACCCTGGATTACCGTCTTCCGGATATGGAAGGGCAGGAAATCCTCAAAAAAATCAAGGAATATAATCCTGATATTGAAGTAATTGCCATTTCTGAGCAGGAGAATATTGATACAGCTGTCCAATTGCTGAAAATGGGCGCCTACGACTATATCTCCAAAGGGAGTGATATTCAGGATCGACTTCTGAATACAGTCAATAATATTCGGAAGAATAGCTCACTCAAAACAGAGATAAAAACGCTTAGGCGGGAAGTTCAGCAAAAATATGATTTTGCCAATAGTATCATAGGTCAAAGTGCCGCGATTAAAAAGGTTTTTGATCTGATTGAGAAAGCCATTAAAACCAATATTACGGTAACTGTAACCGGAGAAACCGGAACCGGTAAAGAACTGGTTGCCAAAGCCATTCATTTCAATTCCAAAAGAAAAAATCATCCTTTTGTACCTGTAAATATGGCTGCCATTCCCAGCGAGCTGATTGAAGCAGAATTGTTTGGGCATGAAAAAGGAGCATTTACAGGAGCGAATAATCGCCGGATCGGTAAGTTTGAAGAAGCACACAAAGGAACCCTATTCCTTGATGAAATCGGCG
>JAGQVA010001522.1 GCA_020438265.1 Bacteroidota bacterium | reverse complement strand
GGTTTCCCTTTCCAGACTTTACCATACTGAGCCATATCTGATACCTGGCCAATGAAACCAGAAGTACAAGCCTGACCACCTGTATTGGAATATACCTGTGTATCTACCACGATCACTTTAATCGGTTTGCCCGAAGCCATCATTCTGGAGAGGTTCTGGAAACCAATATCATACATCGCACCATCACCGCCCAATGCTACTACCGGAGGACAGAGTAACCATTCCTCGTCAGTAAATTGCTGCCAGGTGAAATAGGTGAAGTATTCTTTGTGTTCGGAAGGATTATACTTTCCGCTTAATTCGAGTTCTACTCTTCTGATTGTCCTGAATCCTTCAGCCATTTTGGACATGTGTCCTTCAAAAACACCCATTGCCATAGAGGTTGAATCCTGGAATAAGTGGTTGGCCCATGGGAAAGGATAAGGGTTAAACGGATAAGTACTGCCCCATACAGAGGTACATCCGGTGGAATTGAGCATTCCCATGTTGGTACGCCCTTTACCTGTTGTTCCGTCTGTATATTTCCATCTCAGTTTTTTCAGTTTGGCCAGCAATTGAGTAACCTCACGCAACCATTCCTGATCGATCGGTTCACTATCACGCTGAGCTTCCAGCTTTCTGGCGATACTGGACATTGTCAAATCCTGCTCGTTCATTTCTGAAACGATTTTTGACATGGCATCTGCATCGCTGATATTCACGGTGCTTATAAGTTTGAGCTGAATATGTTTTTCCAGTTTGTCAATCAACTCTGTCAAATAAGCCACATGTTTTTTAATCCGTGGTTGCATGAGTGATTCAACTGTTGCAATGAACAAATGAACCACCGATTTTTCAGAACAACCCAGACAAGCGCCATCACCACTGGCAAAATTCAGATAAGCTTCTTTGTTCAGCAGAATGGTTTCCAGTGGGCCAATTTTTTCTTCCAGATCATCAATCCGGTTATACTTTTGAGGAGTATTCGGAAGATCTGTCCAAAGGTCCCA
>JAGQVA010001521.1 GCA_020438265.1 Bacteroidota bacterium | reverse complement strand
CGCTATCGCCAATAAAGAATAAGGAAGTAAAAAGCGAACGCAATGAAAACCAATCACACCAAATGAGATGATTCTTTACACCAGATCCCGCAAATCCAGCCTCACCTCACTCCCAAAATCAGGTCTCTCCAACAATTTCCGAATCTCTCCCCCCACAAAAGCCGGGCTCCACAACTGATCATTCGCTTTGAGATCCTTAAACCGCTGAACCTGATGGAAGGTATCTTCAGATAAAGTCCGCAGAAAATCCTGCATGGAGGTATCAACCACTCCGGGTGCCAGCGCCACCACTTTCACCGGCTGGTCCTCTGTACTCTGTTCCAGCGAGAGACAACGCGCAAACATTTCCAATCCCGCCTTTGCACTACAATACATGCTCCAGGCGTGATAAGGATGGATTCCTGCGCCAGAAGAGATCAACAGAATTTTTTTGTCAATAGCCCAGTTCTGAACAACAGATACAAAAACCTCAGAAGTAACGATGGGGGTTGTAAGATTTACATTCAGACTTTGGCCAATTTTGGAAAGGTCTTTTTCACGGCCTACAGGCGCCAGCGGTTCTAATGCACCTGCGTTGTGAATCAGGGTAATAGATGCAATACTTTCCGGGGCAATATCTTCAAGAATTTCACGAAATAACTCAGCAGATTGTGCGGGTTTGGATAGGTCTATGGTATTATAGTCTAGTTCGACTCCGGCAGCTTTCGCTTTTTGTCTTAAGTCGTGATTGATAGAGCGGGAGAAACAGATCAGGTGATTATTTGGGGCTAATAATGCTTCTGCAATTCCTTCTCCTATTCCTCTGGAAGTTCCGGTGATCAGGTAAATATTCTTTTTGGTCATTTATTGCTTAATAAAACAGAGCTTTCACTCATAGTTATTCATCCTTTAATTTCTTTTTTAGTTCCTCTATAAGCCTTTTTTGTTCTTCGAGTTCTCTATCCTTTTCATTTAGTTTTTTATCCTTTTCACTTAGTTCCATTCTCTGAATTTCTAATTCTTTTCTCAATT
>JAGQVA010001520.1 GCA_020438265.1 Bacteroidota bacterium | reverse complement strand
GCCGCTACGGCGTCAAAATCGGGGGAGGCAAATGAAATCATTTGATTTCTACCCACGTTTGGCTCTTAACAGAGCTTTATTCCCCTTGATTATACAAAAAGGAAAAAATGAAAATCGACGACAATGAATACAAGTTTATCCTGAATGGGAAAGACTATCACTGCGCTCTGGACATTACCATGAGCTTTATTGGTGGTAAATGGAAGGCGGTGGTTTTGTGGTATTTGCGGAAAGAGAAAAAACGCTTTAGCGAACTCAAAGAAAGAATTCCCGAAATCACTGATAAAATGCTTTCCACTCAACTCAAATCTTTGGAAGCGGATGGGTTTATTTCGCGTACCCTTTATGCGGAAGTTCCGCCGAGGGTGGAATATGAAATGACGGAAGAGGGTAGAAGTCTGATTCCGGTTTTGGAGGCCATTGCAAACTGGGGAAAAGAAAAAGCTCGGAGTGAAGGGAAAATGGTGAAATTATAGAAAGAAAATGGAAGAACAATTTTTAGCCTCGCATAGGTTTTACAAACGGAGCAGGATAAAACAAAAGCTGTTTATTTTCCTTATTTACATTTCCCTGGCTGTTTTTTTGATAGGGGCAATTATTCTAATCGCTATTTTCAAAATTGTATGGCCCCTTTTTATCCTTCCTTTTTTGATGATAACAGTCGCTTCCTTTGCTGATGCGCCATCAGGAAAATTATCCGGGTCTCTGATTTATTATTCTCCCTTTTTCATAGCCACCAAACCCCGAAAAGGGAAAGTGATTCTACATGCCGGAACTCCCTTTGACTATTATTTTGTTTTTCGTCGAAAGGATCGGGGAATAAAAGCCCGAAAGGAAGTGTTGACTCAGTTTTTACGAGGAATGATTCGTTTTATCGATGACCTGCCAAAGGAAGAAATCACCGTTGAAGGTACATCTTATTTTTTCAATGAAAGAACAGCCAGAAGATTGGGATTCGACATAAAACCTGCAGGGATGGATCAGGTAATTATTTTAGGATTCAATTTTTTGCCCTTG
>JAGQVA010001519.1 GCA_020438265.1 Bacteroidota bacterium | reverse complement strand
TTATCGTTTTTCGATATTCTTTCCCGATGGCAAATCCGGCTCCAAAATTAGAGGAAATACTGGATCCACTTCCCTGAACAGAAACATTGGCAAAGACAAAACGAAAACGGGCAAATTCGTTGTTTTTCTTTCCTTTTTTGTAGATAAAATCAAAATTGTCCAGGCCTGAAAGTCTGATACCTAATTCTCTGTTAATGGATTGTGATTGTGCAGGAAAAGACATCGCACAGAGTAATGCGAGGAAAAATAAAACGGTAAAATTGCTTTTCATGTGATAGTATTTTAGGTTAAAATCAACTTAAAGTACTATGCATTCCTCTTACCGTTGTAGAGAAAAATAATTACCCTACCAGTCCAGTACCATTGCCTGCCAGGGAGCCAGTGAAAAGCCCATACTATCAATCAAAACCTCTTTCCCTGTGATAAAATCCAGATTGGAAGTCGCAGAACGTTCCTCTTCAATTTTCAGATTCTGAAACTGATCAGACAGGTTCAGGCAAACCAATACCTGCGCTTTATCCTGCACTCTGAAAAAGCTCAACACCTGATCGTTATTGCTATCGACAAAAACCAGTTCGCCAGTTTGCAAAGCTTTGCTGTCTTCGCGTAATCGCAGCAAGCGTCGGTAAAAGTTCAGCAGAGAACCCGACGAATTCAATTGCTCTTCGACAGATATTCCGTCATTATCTTTCAAGTTGGTTTCATCCCACCACGGTCCTGTATCTTTATACCAAATCGCATGGCCATCGGCATCTACCTCTGTTTCCCATTCAAAGGCTTCACGCCGGGGAATATCATTTCCGTCTGTCATTCCAAAAGCCTGAAAACCTCCTTTGCCGGTCATTCCCAGCTCCTGCCCATAATAGATCAGAGGCACTCCTTTTAAGAGAATATTTAAAGCCGCTCCAATTTTTAATTTACCAGAATTGGACTCTACATCCTCTGCAAAACGATTGGTGTCGTGATTTTCGAGGAAAATAATCTGGTTTTTCCCTGCTGGTAAATCCATAAAGGTAGA
>JAGQVA010000150.1 GCA_020438265.1 Bacteroidota bacterium | reverse complement strand
TTTGATCCTGCTGTCAATCAGCACAAAGAGATTCATCAAATTTTCCCTTTTCGTGATGTAATTAGTGATCAAATCAGCAAAGCCAGCGCGCTTTTTCTTGGAAACTTTCGCGTATCCATAACCCGGTAAATCTACCAGATACCAGGTATCGTTAATCAAAAAATGATTGATTAGTTGAGTCTTTCCTGGTGTGATACTGGTCTTGGCCAGGTTTTTTCTTTCACAAAGACAATTGATAAAAGAAGATTTTCCCACATTGGACCGCCCAACAAATCCATACTCAGGGAGGTTTATTGGTGGTAGCTGGTCGTTATTTGCGCTACTTTTGACAAAATTTGCTGAAGTAATTTCCATTAAGGGCAAAAATAGAAATATATAATTAAGTTTGTAGCCTGAATGAGAAATTATCCGGATATATCCATAATCTAAAATCATCTTCTGATATGTCAGTTACTCCATACCAAAAAGTTGAAGCTTCCAAAAAGGAACAGGTTACAGAGATGTTTGACAACATCGCCCCAAGTTATGATCTCCTGAATCGTGCTCTTTCCTTTGGGGTAGATATTACCTGGAGAAGAAAAGCCGTGAAATTATTGAAGCAATATCAACCCCGAATCATCGTTGATATTGCTACAGGAACAGGCGATTTTGCCATTGAAGCAAGAAAGCTAAATCCTGAAAAGATCATTGGCATAGATATTTCTCCGGAGATGCTGAGAATTGGAGAAGAGAAGATCAAAAAACGCAATCTGGATCAATTGATTGATATGAGAATTGGAGACTCTGAATCACTCCAGCTTGACTCGGATTCAGTGGATGCCGTTACTGTCGGGTTTGGTGTACGTAATTTCGAGAATCTGAAACAGGGTATGTCTGAGATTCTGAGAGTATTGAAACCCGGAGGCGCGGTAGCGATTCTTGAACCTTCATTCCCAACGCGTTTTCCATTAAAGCAGCTTTTTTATCTGCATTTTAGAATCATTACTCCTTTTATCGGGAAAATGATCTCAGGGGATAATGCTGCTTATACCTATTTGCCGGAGTCTGTAAAAGCTTTTCCCAATGGTGAAGAATTTACAAGAATCTGTAAAGAGGTCGGATTCTCGAAAGCAGTGTATAAACCGCTGACCTTTGGAATTTGTTCGCTTTATATGCTGGAGAAATAAGAATTGGTTTAAAGCTTTTTTTATATGTGTTTAGCATGTTTCTTCTTAGCCGAAAGGCAAAATCCCATAGGGATTTAATATTGGTAGAAAACATCTGGCCCCATAAACCAGCGCGTCTTTAGACGCGCAAAAATGTAGCTGGCACTTATAGTGCTACCCACATTAAATCCCTACGGGATTTTGCCTTACGGCATTCAATCTAATGGGAAATACATACGTTTTTTCAAAAACTTTAAATCATTTCGATTGTATCTATGTAGAAAATTTGTCAGGTTTGTAAATAATATCACAGGTTAAACCACGTAATTCACAGAACTATTGAGCATTTTATACCTTTACAACTTTTTGAAATAGCTAACATCTGGTATGCGAATGATACGACTGGTTTTGACCGTGGTGATCCTGACCTTATCACTTTCTCACGGAATCGGACAGAAATACAGAAAACATCCTTTTGATTTTAAGGACTTCAATCTGGGTTTTTTGATGGGGCTTAATTATAATGCCTATAACCTCAAGGAACAAATTCAGGTTGAAGACAAAGGTGTTTTATTAGAGCGGATTACCGTTAACCCACGTATGGGGCTTAGTCTGGGTATGATCTCCAACCTGAATCTCAGTGATCATTTTAGTCTGCGTTTTATCCCTACTATTTCTTTGGAGCAAAGAGATTTTGATTATCAGTTTGAGCATGACTCCCTCATAATAAGGAAAATCGAAGCTTCTTATTTGAATTTACCCCTGATGCTTCAAATGAAAAGTAAGTACTGGCGCTCTACCCGCCACTATGTACTTGCAGGGGTACAATTAGGGTTAAACCTGGGAAGTAATAAAAAAGTGCGGGACGACCTGAACCTCCTCAAAATCACTACACATGATGTAAGCCTGGTTTTTGGTTTCGGATGGAACCTCTATGGAGACCGCATCAAATTATCTCCGGAATTGCGCTATTCAATGGGTTTATTCAATATTTATCAGCCAGAATTTACCAGCCATGCCGATGCAATTCAATTTCTGACGAGTCAGGTTTTGATGCTCGTGGTGAATTTTGAATAATCATTAGTTCCATTTTTTTACCTTTTCTTTATCAACTGCTTTTTTCTATTTAGCAGAATAACTCCACTACCCATAAATACGCTTATCGAAACACGCTTTACTTTTTGATTTCTAATAATTTAGTTTTCTGATATGCGTGTTATTCTCCCAATTTTGCTCTCACTGGTTATGATTTTCCCAGCTTCTTTAATGGCGCAAAAAAATCTCATGAAACAACATAATGACCTCAGCCGGTTTCGCATCGGTTTTTCTATGGGGTTAAATTATAACTCATATAATCTGAAAGAACAGATTCAGATTGAGGACAGAGGTGTTTTGCTGGAGCAGATCAATACCCAACCCCGCTGGGGATTAAATCTGGCAATGGTGAATCACTTCAAATTGAATCGTCGGTTTGCGATAAGGGTTTTACCTGGAATTTCTCTCGAAGAAAGAGATTTTAACTTCTATTTTCAGGATTCTTCTGCTATCAAACGAAAAATTGAAGCGGCTTACTTTAATACTCCTGTTTTGCTGGAAATGCGGTCTGAGTATTATAAACGCGGTCAACTGTATGTCTTATGCGGACCACAATTTGCTGCGAACCTTTCTCCAACCAAAAAAGTCAGAGATAATCCGGATTTGTTAAAAATTTCTTCTACTGATGTCGGATTGGTGTTTGCCATTGGCTGGCGAATGTTTGGCGACCGGGTAAAACTTTCTCCCGAGATTCGCTATTTTATGGGGTTAAGAAATGTATATGAACCGCTTTATACCAGTCATTCGGGGGCGATTAATCGACTGTCGAGTCAGGTTCTGTCATTGGTGGTGAATTTTGAGTAGGTGTTTAGGGGTTCTTAAGATCTTTCGGGCAAAAACCTGATATGTGTTTAGTGCCAAAATGATAGCCGGATGGCGAAATCCCATAGGGATTTAATATTGGTAGAAAAAATGCCTTTTTTCCATCCCCGAAACCAGCGCGCCTTGAGGCGCGCAAACATTTAGGTTGTACTCATGCGCTACCAATATTAAATCCCTAACGGGATTTCGCCAAATGGCGAGAAAATTCACTAAACACATACAAAACCTGTAAGAGATTGAGTTGATTAAATGAATAGTCCAAATCAAAAAGCCAATATAAAAGTCGTCCCATCCTCCGCCGAGGTATGAAAATTAATCCGTCCTCTGTGCATGCGCATAATCTGCCGGGAAAGGCTCAGTCCAATTCCAGAACCACTTTTTTTCGTGGTGAAAAAGGGAATGAATATTTTGTCCAGGTATTCCTCATTGATCCCGGGGCCATTGTCCCGCACAAAAATCTGAATGTGATCATGAGTAATCTCTGAACCAATTTCGATCCTGGGATTGGACTGCCCGGTAACTGCTTCCATTGCATTTTTTACCAGGTTAATCAGCACCTGTTCGATTAATTCCGGATCTGCCTGAATAGATAGATTAGGGTCGGAAATCAGTTCAATGATTTCAATATTTCGCTTTTTTAATTCTGGTTTAAGGAGTGTTTGCACCCGTTTAAGCATTTCTGTAATTCTAACTTCCCGGAAATTGGGTTTTTGAATTTTAGTCAAACTCCTGTATGCATGAACAAAATGAAGTAACCCCTTACTTCGGCTTTCAATGGTTTTGATGCTGTCGAGCATATCATCGGCATCTTCAGTGTCAATTTCACAAAGATCCACCCGGTTTCCTTTTTCATTGGTCATCAACATGCTGATGACTTTGGTCAATGAGATAATCGGTGTAACGGAATTCATGATTTCATGAGTAAGTACTCTGATTAGCTTCTGCCAGGTTTCGACCTCATTGGCGTCAAGTTCATTGCGGATGTCCTGAAAAGATACCAGTTTATATTCATTATGTTGAAGCTTGAACTCGGTGGCCTGGAGTGACAGATGTTTAAGATTATCATTGATAACTGTTTTGACCAGCGTGCGTTCTCCCGACTGAATTTTCTCTACGGCATCTAATAATGGCTGACTTACTCTTTCCATGATTTGTACATTGCTCATATAAGGGCGGTCCAGCATGTCTTTGGCAGCCTGATTCATGAGCATAATCTGGCCATCCTTTCCATAACAAATCAGGGCTACACTCACGTGTTCAATGACATTTTGCAAATATTGATAATGAGATTCTTTTTCCGCTCTCAGATCCTGATATCCTTTAATAATCTGGTTAAAAGCATCTTTCAGATCATTGAATGATTTTCCTCTTTTTTCGGCGGTGAAAGACTGGGTAAAATCTTTGTGTTTAATCGCAAGGAGGAAACTCTGGAGATCCCGGTTGGTTTTTTCGACATAACGAATCAATTCCAGGACTAATCCTAAAATAGCCAATCCAAAAAAGATTTTGGTCATGGGCCAGTTTTCCTGTTCCCAGACAAATTCAAAAACAAATAGTGCGGCCGCCAGCAGGATTACCCGAATCACTACATTGATGCGAAATCTTCTAAAGATCATATTTATTCATCTTCCGGTAAAGGGTCGTACGGCCCAATCCTAATTCTTTTGCTGCTTTACTGATATTGCCATTATGCTTGGAAATGGCGTTTTTTATGGCGTTTTTTTCTACTTCTTCAAGATTAAAATCTGATTCTGAAGTGGGAGTTGTGTCAGGAGTTGTGTATGAAATATCTTCCGGGATCATTGCTTCGAGATCCTCCATAATGACTGCTCTTTCGAGTGCATGTTGCAGTTCACGGATATTCCCTGGCCAATGATATTGTTTGAGTTGATGTAAAAAGGAAAGCTGGATTTCCGGTGCTTCTCTGTGGTATTTTTCCGCGTAAATCTCCAGATAATGATTGACCAGTGGAGGAATATCTTCCAGGCGCTCGCGTAGTGGAGGCAGGGTAATTTCGACTGTATTGATCCGGTAGATCAAATCCTGACGAAATTTTCGCTCATTAACCATTTCATACAAAGGCATATTGGTCGCACAAATCAACCTGATATCGATGGGGATCGGTTTATTGGAACCTACCCGGGTGATAACCCTGCTTTGCAGTGCCGAAAGCAATTTGGCTTGTAAGGGCAAACTGAGATTACCGATTTCATCAAGAAACAGTGTACCTCCCTGAGCCGCTTCAAATCTTCCTTCCCGACTTTCCCGTGCGTCTGTAAAGGCTCCTTTGACGTGGCCAAATAATTCTGATTCAAACAGTGTTTCGGAGATTGCTCCCAGGTCTACATGTATAAAAGGTTTATCTGCGCGATGAGACCGATCATGCAAGGCCCTGGCTGCCAACTCTTTGCCTGTTCCATTTTCTCCCAGAATGAGCACATTCGCATCGGTCTTTGCCACCTTGTCAATGGTCTGGAAAACCTTTTGCATGGCCAATGAACTGCCAATCATTTCTTTTTTTGAAGGACCTGATGACGGAGGACCTGGATTTTCATCTGTCGTTTTTCCTCCGGGGGGAGGCGGAGGATCGGATTGCAAAGCTGAAAGAATGGTTGCTTCCAGCACTTCATTTTCCCAGGGTTTAACAACAAAATCCGTTGCGCCTTCTTTCATACCTTTGACAGCCAGGTTGACGTCTGCATAGGCAGTCATGAGAATCACCTGAGTCTGTGGATGATTTTTACGGATTTTCTTCAACCATCTCAACCCTTCTTTTCCACTGGTAAACCCTGTAGTAAAATTCATGTCAAGAAGTACCAGATCATAAGGTTCTGATTCAAGTACTTCGAGGATGCCATGCGGATTATTTTCAGTTTGAATATGGGTAAAACGCCGCTTAAGGACAATTTTTGCCGTGATCAAAATATCTGCATCATCATCTACTACCAGTATTTTCGCCGGGGTTTTTTTACTCATAGTCAACAGGGTTCAAAGCAAATATACGCAGCATTGGAGGAATTAAAAAAGCAAGGGCTTTGAAAGCATGGCAGAATAGGATCTTACAGATTCTTCGGAGGGATCGGGCTTTGAAAAACCCGATTACCCTGGCCAGACCAGATAGCCAGACTTTCCAAAGTCCGGCCCATCCACAAAATCATTCAGATTTAGATGAATATATTAATAAGATAAAATATAACACTGTTATTGGGGTATTTCCAAAAATAATCGTATTAATTAGGGTGCGAAATGTACATTTAACCCTGAAACCAAAACTAACTGGCTCATTATGGAGCGTAAATATCTTTTCTCTTTTTTTGCCGGACTGGTATTTCTCCTGATTGTGGGATGTGTTTCTGAATTTGATTTCAGAACCAATACCTCCGCACTTCCTGGAATTTCCGGTGTGATTTCAAACAGTCCGGATCAAAGAACCCTGTTTGTTTTTGAAACGGATGGGATTAATGAAAATCTGCCTGTTTCGGCAACTGGCGCTTTATATGCCGATGGAAATCTTGCCGTGCAGCTGGTGGAAGAAAGTCCTGGTCAGTTGAAAATTCCCATTGATTATGAGCTTAAATCGGGGGTAAGTTATTATTTTGAAATTACAACCTCTCAAAACCGAACTTTTCAAACCATTCCTCAAAAAATTTTACCGTTTACAAAACAGCAAACTTTGAGCTGGGAGAGATCTGTAGAATCTATCCCTGATATCCGAAATCCGGATCGGATCGTTCCCCCAACCAATGTGGTCAATATTTACACAAATCTTGAAATTGACCAATCTGATGATTCTGTATATTTCTATCGCTGGCAGATGTCTGATACCTGGCTTTTCAGAGAAATTCCCCGTCCTTTTGTTGATACGTTCGTTGTGATTGACTCAGAACGTGCAATCACAGGTCCCGGGACCTGGAAATGGGTATATGATACCTCCATTGTTTATACTCCGGATACTGCCAAAGATTGTTACCCAACCAGGGAGATTGATGAATATGCCTCTGTTTTATTGGAAACCAGCAATTTGGATCAAGGTACCGCAACCATAAAAATGATGAGCCGGGAAATTGATCAGTCCTTTCTTTTTAAGCACTACTTCAGTGTCTTTTTACACAGAATTGATGCGGCTACTTATGATTATTATGCTAAAGCAGAGCGACTTATCAGTAATCAGGGAAGTTTATACGACGAGGTTCCTGCTCCGCTGACGGGAAATGTCTTTGATAAAAATAATCCTGAAGCTCCTGTATTGGGATATATTGAAATGTCTTTTCCGGATACGGTGAGAGTTGCCATTGAAAAGGATGATCTGAACATGGTGATTGAAGATGAATGCAGGCCCAGGGGGAATGGTACCATTGCCTGTAAAGAAATAACTTCACCAGGGGGAGGAGAGCCTCAACCTTGTAAGTGTTATGATTGTGATAAGGTTTTTGGAGAAGAAACAGATGTTAAACCTCCATTTTGGAAATAATTCCTGACAGATTTTTACCAGAGATTTTCCTAATTTGCCTGCCTTATGGCTTCCCAAACAAAAAACTGGCTGACAAGAAGCTTGTGCCCGTTTGATTTCCGATCAATAATTCTATTACTTCCCCTTTGGCTGGTTGGGATGATTCCTTTGACTGCTCAAACCGTGCTTGAAAATGACCTGAGTTGCGTTATAAAAGAGGTTTCGTATCATCCCGTTTCCATTAATTTAAACTATCTGACCGATGGAGATGATTTCCTGAATTCGGAAAACCCGACGGAAGTTTCTCTCAAACAATTGGGCGTGAGGTTTTTGCGTTTTCCCGGTGGAGAAAAATCTGATAATTATTTCTGGTCCGTGCCTCCCTTTCAGGGGGTTGATCCGCATTTCGCTGTTCTGGGTGATTGTAACTGGCCAAATAACGATTCCAACTGGTCCGGTGATTTTGAAAAACCCAAAGAATATACCCTGGACTTTGACGAGTTTATTACTCTTTGTCAAAAAATTCAGGCCGAACCATTTATTGTCGTTCCGGGCGATCCTCAGCATTTTAACGATCCGGGATGTACTTATTATCCGACTTTAGCGGAGGTTGCCGAGGTCGCCAAAGAATGGGTTCGTTATGCAAATATTACCAGAGACCTGAATATTAAATACTGGATGATCGGGAATGAAAGCTGGAATTCTGCAGCTTATGATAATGGAGTTTCTCCCACTGAATACCGCGACGATTTTAAAGTGATTGCCTCGGCCATGAAATCCATTGATCCTTCTATTAAGATTGTGGCCAATTCCCGGGCCGGGAATTACTTGAATGTTCTCTTGCAGGATTCTGTAGCTCAATCTATGATCGATTACGTGGCTATTTCCAACTATCCTGTTTCAGGCTGGAATTCAGGGTATAATGATTATGTAAACAGCAATCCCAATTTTGTGGGAAAGGTGAAAAGCGTTCTGAACGGGATTGATGATTATGCGCCTGATTCTGACATTGAAGTAATCGTTTCTGAGTATAATGCCATTGACTGGGCATCCAATGGCTGGTCAAATTCAAGCAATGATTTGGGACATGCGCTGGTAGTGTTTCAAATGTTGGGGGATCATCTGGAACAACGACGTCTTCATAATTTATTTTACTGGAATACGCGTTGGGTCAGTCTGTTTTCCAGTCTATATAATGCGATTGACATTCAGGGAAATTTGAACGCAACCGGAAAAGCGATCTCTATATGGGGACATTTTTTGTTGGATAAACTGGTAAGTTCAGACGAGACAACCAATATCAGATCCTATACTACCAAAAGTGATGATCAGCAGGAATTGAATATTTTTATTTTGAACAAATCATATTCAACCCAGTCGGTAGATTTTATCATCAATCGCTTTTTGGACACGTTGCAGGGAAATTCAGAAATCACTTTTTATGAGTTTTCCGGAGCTTCGGTTCTCGATAATGATCCAACATTTGAGCAGATAGTCAAACCCTATACTTTGTCTGGAAAACAAATTTCCCTGGATCTTGCTCCAACTTCCGTAACGGTTATTTCGATCAAAGCAACTCAGCCAACAGCTTTGTCAAACCTTTGCTCGAATAATTTGATTGTGGAAAATTCTGGATTTGAATCAGGTGATTTTCAGGGATGGATGACTTCAGGAGAGGTAGAAATCAATCAGGAAGCATATAGCGGTGCTTTTTCTGCCCGGTTAAAGGGGCTGGGGAGTTTTGCCGCACAACAATTTGACATTAAAGAAGGAGATTCCTGCCGTATTCATGCTTTTGCCAAAAGAATTGACGGAACGACTACGGGTACATTGAGAATCCGTTTTTTTGACCAGAATGAGGAAGTTTTGGA
>JAGQVA010001518.1 GCA_020438265.1 Bacteroidota bacterium | reverse complement strand
TAATTTCGTGTAGCGATGATCGCAGAATCATTCGCTGGCCATTAGATATTCATTCCAAGCGCTAAGATATGATTACTCCAACTGAAATACGGCAACACTCTTTTAAGAAGGTTCTGAGAGGTTATGACAAAGAAGAAGTCCACGCCTTTCTGTTGGCTCTCTCCCACGAATGGGAGCAGCAGTTGGAGGCACAACGCAACCTCAAAGAGGAGATGAGCAAACTCCAGGCGAGTTATAAAACCCTCAAGGAAGTGGAAGATATGCTGCACAAAACCCTGATGCAGGCAGAACAGTCTTCAAGAGATACCATTGAGAATGCCCGCCAAAAAGCAGAATTGCGCCTGAGAGAAGCAGAATCCAGAGCCCATGAGATTGTCAAACGCGGAATTGAAGACCGCAATAATCTGCAAAAGGAAATTGAAGAATTCAGCCGCAGAAGGGATCAGATTCTCACCCAACTAAGGGTATTTCTAAAAACCCAGCTGGACCGCCTTGAGTCCTTTGAACTGGTCGAACTTCCCCCCGCCAGAAGAAATGGCAACGTTTCCACCAAACTTGGCAAACCGGATGAAAATCTTTTTGGGGCCGCTGATAATGATAGTTCTGACACAAATCTCCTGGATGATATTATGGATGAATTATAGCTATTGGCCTTTGGCCTTTAGCTTTTGGAATTGATTGGCCTGGGCCAATCTAAAGGCTAATGGCCAAAGGCTAAAAGCCAAAAGCGGGTGTACGTCAGATTTCCCTAAGCAGCATTTTGCATGACAAGGTCAATCATCAAATTCCACTTATTACTGAGGTTAGCCACCCTCAGATTACAGACTTTCTGCGCATTCGTTGTTATCCATCTTTGCCCCGACCTTTTCAATCTTTGTTGAATCACCGTTCGATGTGCTGATTCAATGGGTCCAGAACCGATCAGTAGTCCTTTTTCCTGGAAGGACTGATATTGCATCCGGTGATAATGATTCCAATAGTAGCCCAGGAGTTTCTCTCTAGCTCTGGCTGCCAGTTGATTGA
>JAGQVA010001517.1 GCA_020438265.1 Bacteroidota bacterium | reverse complement strand
AGGATTGCCTTTTCATCTATTCGGCCGATAAAGGGAGTTTGCATATATTTATGGTTTATTAACTGCTGAAACCATTCAAAAATAATCATTTTCAGCGAGTAATAAAACTTATTAATTGCTGATAATCATCGTTTTTTATAATAAAGTGGCCACCTCACCGAATAGGTGGCCACTTTATTTCTTAAAATAGAAAATCTATAAGGCGAATGCCTCAGGTAATACCCCGGCCTGCGCGAGCCAACCTTTTAAGGGGGCGGTGCTAGTGCGAGGGGGTACAAAATCCCCCACAATCCTGTATCTTGCCACCAAAAACATCCAAATCGCAATTTGTGGAATTATGATTACCCCTGCTTTCACCATTCGACCCCTCCTCCTTTTTATTAGTTTTTTCCTCATGATAACCTCCCTCCCCGCCCAAACCTGGCAAAACCCTTTTCAAAAAGTGGAAATTCCTTCTTCTATTGACCAGAATCGCCAGCCCGCCTGGTTTTACAGAGCTCTGGGGGAAGCGCCACGTCCTCTCGTTGTCAGCCTGCATACCTGGAGCGGTGATTATAACCAGGAGGATACCCTGGCTCAAATGTGCATCGAAAAAAACTATCATTACATTCACCCCAATTTTCGAGGGCAAAATAACCGTCCCGAAGCTTGTGGGAGCGAACTGGCCATTCAGGATATAGATGATGCGATTGCTTATGCCCTGGAAAATGCTTACGTGGATTCCAATGAGATTCACATCACAGGTACCAGTGGTGGTGGTTATGCAACTTTGCTGATGTATATGAAAACTCGTTTTCCAGTGAAAACTTTTGCTGCCTGGGTGCCCATTTCTGATATCGGGAAGTGGTATTATGAGTCAAAAGGAAGGGGAAATAAATATGCTTTGGAGATTGCGAAGGCGACGAATCCTGGGCGGGAGATGAATAATGAGAATCATTCTTTGGGTAAGGAAGAAGCACATAAACGTTCGCCGATGTATATGTCTACTCCAACGGAGAAGCGCCAGGAAAGCAAGCTGTTTGTCTACG
>JAGQVA010001516.1 GCA_020438265.1 Bacteroidota bacterium | reverse complement strand
TGAAAAATTATAGTCAAACCAAAAAAACAATTTCTCCAGTCATTATTGAAGCTTTTTTAAAAGATCTGGAAAGGAATAATCTGCCACTGCTGGAGTTTCTTTCAAATCATGAACTGGCGGAAGCTCATTTGGCGAAAAAGTCGTGGAAGGAAGCTTTGATTCCCTTAAAACTGATGCTTCAGTTTCACCAGGAGGATTATCAAATCTCTAAAGAAGATTTACAGGTAAAAATTGACCAGTGCGAAGAAGCTGCTTCCTTTCTCCGTTTTATGGAAAAAGGAGATGATTTTTTCAATTTAAAATCATGGCAAAATGCCCTTTCCTGTTATAAAAATGCCCTGGTATACCAAAACCCGGAGTTTCAGGATGAGGTGGAGCAAATCAAAAAGAGAATTGTTATCTGCGGCCATGGAATCAGGTTTGAGCAACATCTCGATAAAGCCAAAGGGCTTTCTAATCAGAGAAAATGGACTGAGGCAGCAGAGTTTTATCACAAAGCACTTTTTCTGTTTCAGGATGAATTTATTCCGGATAAAGAAACCGTCAGTTCTCTGCTGGAGGAATGTCTGGAGAAAGCAAAGAGAGGTGAGACAGAGGTTGAATCCTGGTCAATTGCAGCCATTTTGAGTAAACCCCTGGCAACTGCTTTGACTCTGGTTTTTTGCGTGGGACTTATCATTACGTTATTAATGCCGCAAGAGCCTTCGTCCTCCAGGTCAGAAATTCCTCCAAAGACCCCTGTTACAGAGGATAAACCAAACGAGATCGCTTCACAAGAGAATCCTGAAATGGAAAAAGAAATGGAGCCGAATCTCAGCATCAACTCTACCGTTGATTCCACTTCCCGGATCGTGGAAAAGACCGATTCTTCAACGTTTCAACTTACTCCTTTTAATGCGAAAGAGGTTTTTTCAATTAAAGAGCCGGAAGAACTACAAAATCCGGTTGAAGATTTGGCTGAAGAGGAACCAGAGGCTGAAAAAGTAGAAACTTCCGAGGGGACAATGGCTTTGGTTAAACCCAAATTTA
>JAGQVA010001515.1 GCA_020438265.1 Bacteroidota bacterium | reverse complement strand
ATGCAACTGGTAGATTGAATATCGCCGGAACGCTTGGTTTATGCAGATGGAATGGTACCAGCTGGAGTAGTGGTGCAGGTTTTAATATGAGCCAAACAGGTATTTATGCTGATGGTTCTCAATTATATGTAGGCAGTGATTTTGGGCAAATCCATATTATCGATGATACCGGAGCAGTCTCATCTTTACCTTCCATGGATGGCTCAAGCGATAATATTGACGAGATTCTCAGCTTTAATGGAGAGATCATTGTTGCAGGAAAATTTGCCTCTTCCAATGGAACTACCTTAAACAATATTGCCAGATGGGATGGTTCTGCCTGGCAACCATTGGGTACAGGAGTATCAGGTCAGGTTCGCAGCATGGTGGTTTATGATGGCGAATTATTTGTTGGAGGAATGTTTAGCAATGCTGGCGGAAAGAGCGCAAAATTTATCGCCAAATGGGATGGTACAAACTGGTCGGACGTGGGAGGTAGCATGACCGGTTCGGGTTATAATGGCGTTTGGGATATGAAAGTCGAAGATGGAAAACTCATTGCAGGCGGTGATTTTGATGAAATGGGGGGAGTTCCTGCCAAATATCTGGCTATCTGGGATGGAAATGTTTGGAGTGGATTTAGCCTGCATCCAAGTGAGCAGTTCGTAACCTCTATCGAATTTTATCAGAACCGGATCTATGTTGGTACTTTTGATTTTGATTCATCGCATGTATATAGCCATGCTGGAAATCTTACTTCGGTTGAAGAAAGTCGTGAGCAACACCTTTTATCTTTTTATCCCAATCCGGCCCATGATCAAATACAAATTGAATGGGAAACTGTAAAGCCTGCTGTTTCTATCGAAATTGTGAATATGGAGGGGAAAAGGGTTGTTGAACAACAATTGTTTGGTTTAGCGAGAAATTATCGTTTTGATTGCGCGAAAATCGGGCAGGGAGTGTATATGATTATTCTTAAGGATGGAGAAAATGGGGCGGTTTTGGATAAGCGGAAGTTTATTAAAATGTAAAATTTGGTGAAGTAGAATGG
>JAGQVA010001514.1 GCA_020438265.1 Bacteroidota bacterium | reverse complement strand
CTTCTTTTTCACCACTATCAAATACCCCCGGAATAATTCTTCCTCCCTGATAACTGGCGAAAATCGAAAAGCTAAGCATAGATGCCGAGAGCAATATCCACCCTAACTGGAATTTTCTTTTGTCAGTTTTGGGTTTGTAGTAACCTATAAATACATGCTCTGCGCTTAAAGATTTGAGAAGTTCAACTGATCCATAGATAATCCAAGAAGCAATGCCTAACCCCAAAACCATTAATAGTTGATTCTGGGATATCTTCTGCATGTGTATTTCTGATAAAGAAAAAGGTAAAAAGACCTGGATGAAAAGATTAAATACAAAGGCAAATGCCAGGGTGATACTTATCAGATGAGAGATAATTTTGATCACTCGAAAAGCCCAGTACATTCCCAGGTGATTGAGGACAAATCCCTTATCCCCATACCGTTTATACATCCAGGATACAATCGCTTTTTCGCGTTTTATGAGCTTTTCTTCGTAAGCTTTATCTGTATTGGGAGGGAGGATATTATCTCGGTCAAATAACATAGGTATGATGGATCATAGGTTTGATGGATGGGTAGGTAAAAAGAAATTCCTGCCATTAAGGAATGCTTCCTTATATGATGCTATTCGGAGGTAGTTGTCGTATATGACCAAGCTTATCCACAGAAGATTTCTGGAAACAAAAGAGGTATAATCAATTCAAGAACTCACTGAAACCTCGATGAAAAATGAGGCGTTTTTCCGTCCTTGATTTTTCATAAGACATCTCCTGCAAAACTGAGAATGTTCAAATCACTCAAACCCTTTCTCGAAGACATTTGGGAGGTTATTAAAATTATCTGGGAAGATCTGACCGATGCGCCGCCTAAACCTATTGGTTCTCCCCACAAGGCTAAGTTTGTATCTTCCCGAAAAATCCTTCGGAATAGTCATTATGGTTTTTGCCTAACCGGAACTAAGCGTCTTTCTGTGGCAAATAGTTTCAAACACGCCATTATTTATGGAAGCTCAGGAACGGGTAAATCCAGTACTGTTTTGCTTCCATCCCTCTACACTACTGGCGGGAGTTTGGTTATCCATGATCC
>JAGQVA010001513.1 GCA_020438265.1 Bacteroidota bacterium | reverse complement strand
AGCTGGATTTATCAATCCTTCTGTGTTTTCTGTGTCTTCCGTGGTAAACAATAGAACGAGTGGAATGTGTCATTTGTGGCCTCACCACCATAGGTCTATATGGTGCCACAAAATTATCCCACAAGAATCAAAAGTTTCCAGACATTTCTGCCTGGAAACTTTACAAACAATTGTCATTATCCAACAATTATTGGATCTTTTTATCACTCCCAAATTCAATTCCCGACAAAGACATCAATGCCTGCTGCCCATCTTCCTCATTCACAAATACCACATACAGTTCATGCCATCCTTCTGTCTTTGTGATCTCAGTTTTAACTACGTCCGGAGGCATAGTAAATTCTCCATCTTTCGCCTTAATCATAGGTGTTTCTCCAATCTTTGGTCCATCTGGCGCATCAATATGTACCTCTATTTTTCCTCCCCGTGAAAATCTCGAATTGGCAGATACGGTGAAGGTGATAGATGTAATATTGGTAAAATCAATGGCCTCATATCCCAGATAAGAACCTGATGAAGCAGCAATCAGGATTTCTCTCGGTCCAAAAGAAAAACGGTTAATATCTTTATCTGAAGCCGTTTTTCCGGGAGAAATTTGTGGGCTGCGAAGGACAAACACTTCCTCTGAAGTCGCTGGAGGCATGCCATTCGCGCCCTTATCGGTGTAAACAGCCCGGGCGATAAATACACCCTGATAATTATTGGATTTTGCTTCTTTCGGATCAAAAGTACCCTGTACAGGCAATGTATTCGTTGGCGCTTTTTCTTCATCCAGACTCAGGATATAACGAATCATTTCCTTGACATCCGCTTCCTCAACCTGTGGATTCGCAGGCATCACCGCTTCACCCCAAACTCCCGAACCACCTTCCATAACCTTTTTCGCCAGCATATTAATGGTCTCCTCATTGGTTTCGTATTTCTCCGCGACTTTTTGGTAAGCCGGTCCAATGGAAGTTTGCCCGATTGTATGGCAGGATTTACAGACATTCTCATTGATCAATCTCAATCCTTTGGCACTTGCAGCAGAAATATCTGCCATTTTATGCCCCTGAGCAATCGCAATCTGATCA
>JAGQVA010001512.1 GCA_020438265.1 Bacteroidota bacterium | reverse complement strand
CTCACATGCGGATTGGGCACATCTGTCAAATCAATGGGTTTGACCATCGCATAAAAGCACATAAGGCCAAAGCCAATCGTACCCAAAAACAACACATAATGGAGGTTCGTAGCCCAGATATTTGGGTAATTGAGAAGAAGTTTTTGGTCTATTTGTTTGAAGAAACCGGGGAGGTATGATTTGAGTTTTCGTCGCATTGGTTGTTGGTAAATAAACTGATTTACAAAATACAAAATTTTTGGATGAAAAAAGCCCCGCTTCAGCAATTCACCAAAGCAGGGCTATCTCTATGCATTTTCAATGACTTGTGCTTATAAAAGCTCCGGAAAAAGAATCTAGTTCTCCTTTGGTTGTGCGGCCAGTTTCGTAAACTGTGGGCCATACAACAGGCCCCAGGCCAGCACAGAAACCAAAATACCCAAATACATCAGGTTTGTTGCTTCATCTTTTCTGAGGTAATTATCAAAGATAGAGGCAACAATCAAAGGCATGATAGGTGTAGCTACTGCTGCAACGCTAAGAGCGATTGACTTCCAGGCTTTGGTGCGATGTGTATGGCGTTTGCGGAATCCCTGCGCTAAAAAGAATGCAAAAAAGCCGGTAACCAACAGGAAAAGAAAACTGATGCTAATGCCTGGATTTGCGTAGTCAGCCATGGCTGATACAACACCAATGGTAATTCCGGTTCCAATAGCGGTCAGAACAGCTCCGCCAAATAATTTCCAGTTGGTTTTCAAAAATGCCTGAAGCGCCATCCAGAGGAACGTCAAAAGAAACATATAAATAGCCAGATCCTGTTTATCAGAAAACAACCCTCTTTTCTCATCATGCACCTTTTGCAAAGTGGTCAGATTTTCAGAGACTTTATATTTGGCATCGTGGTATTTGGTTTGAGTCTGCCCCCATGATTTCGCATAATAATTATTCAAAATCTCATTGGCTGAAAGGGTAATAGGGGTTGGGCTGTATGTATTGAAGGTTTCGATATACTGAGAAATGAGTTGTAATTTCTTTGTATTGGTATCGTATTCTTTTAGCTTTTCTTCAATTAGATCATTCGACCAGACTTCCTGGTTATTATAATAGGTATAACGGTTATAG
>JAGQVA010001511.1 GCA_020438265.1 Bacteroidota bacterium | reverse complement strand
TACTGCCACAGCTACTGATATACTTGGCAATACTTCTGGCTTTGGGGATTGTTATACTCTTAGCGAGGACAAAAGCTTTGTGGACTCCATAGATATTCCCCAGGCTTTTACTCCCGGAAATGATGGGTTCAACGACCGGTTTATTATTCCCAATATCAGCAACTACCCCGACAACGAACTCATTGTGCTCAACCGTTGGGGCAATCAGGTGTATTATTCCCGGCCATACAAAAATGACTGGACCGGAACCACCTCAAATGGTAACGATTTACTGGAAGGGACCTATTTTTACGTTCTCAGGATTTTTATCAACGGAAACCGAAACATCAAACGCGGCACCATAACCATCGTCCGATAAACGCAGAGTCTATGAAAGCGATTTTCACCTTATTCATCATCATATTTTCTCTGGGAATGGGCGCCCATGCCCAGCTCCTGCCATTTATGACCCACCATCAGGCCAATAGCTTTTTGGTGAATCCTGCGATTCCGGCAGTACACGAAATCATCAATCCCGGCACGGCAGAATTTCAGTACAAAAACGTCGCATCCCTGAATTACCGCGATCAATGGTGGGCATTTGGCGAGTTTCGCCCCAGAACCTATACAGCGACTTACCAGCGATATATGAAACCCACAGATTATGGCGTGGATTTTTGGGCGGGAGGATATTTGTTTTCAGACCGAATCGGAGCCAGTTCTCAGACCGGAGGATACGCAACCTTCTCAGCCCACCGCGACCTGGGTTACGATCAGCATCTCTATGCAGGGATTTCTCTGGGTTTGGTGCAATATGCAGTCAGAAACAGCGGCCTGTCCACCACAGACGCAGGCGACACCAACTTGTCTCTCAGCGACAAAACAGAATATTTTGTCGATCCCGGGATCGGCATTTTCTACACCAACCAGGCTTATTACGCAGGTTTTTCCATCCCCAAAATCGTGGGACTCACAGCCAATGGCTCCCGGGAGAGACTCCACCATTATTATTTTTTGTTCGGCACTACCCTGGCGCGCAGATTCGGCCCATTCCGGTCCGTCGAACCCTATCTGTGGTTACGCATGGTCAGAAATGCGGCAGCTCAAATGGATTTGAATGTCAAA
>JAGQVA010001510.1 GCA_020438265.1 Bacteroidota bacterium | reverse complement strand
GGAAATATACCGGGAGCTTAATTGGACCATTTTGGGATTGAAACGTAAAACTTTTCCATAGTTCACATAAGCTTTTGCGCAGCTTAATTGGACCATTTTGGGATTGAAACGGTTTTTAAGGAAACTGGATAATTTGTTTTGGTGGGAGCTTAATTGGACCATTTTGGGATTGAAACGAGTTTCCCCCCTTCGTTCAGCGGCGGTCTTCATTAAGCTTAATTGGACCATTTTGGGATTGAAACAATGAAAAAGCGGTCAGGCTGTTAATGTTGTCGATGAGCTTAATTGGACCATTTTGGGATTGAAACTTATTCAAACGGTCTTTGGTGCAGAGGTAATGCAGGAGCTTAATTGGACCATTTTGGGATTGAAACTGGTGTAATGAATGCGTACGGGTTAAGGAATTACAAAGCTTAATTGGACCATTTTGGGATTGAAACGATATGATATTGACGCCAACTGGCAAAATTGGAGCCGAGCTTAATTGGACCATTTTGGGATTGAAACAATATATACTTTTGGGACAGTCTTTGAAAGGCGTCTAGCTTAATTGGACCATTTTGGGATTGAAACACTAATCTCCTTTGAATATCAACAGCCGATTCATAAGCTTAATTGGACCATTTTGGGATTGAAACGGCAAAGGCGCTCGAAATCGGGTCAAGCACCGAATTAGCTTAATTGGACCATTTTGGGATTGAAACTTTTTTACGGGCTGGAATTTCCCCCTTACTCGCCTTAGCTTAATTGGACCATTTTGGGATTGAAACCCCTAAAGACATTTTACAAAGTATGTAAGAAATACAGCTTAATTGGACCATTTTGGGATTGAAACTAGTCTGAAATTAACATCATCCATGGCAGAAGTTCCAGCTTAATTGGACCATTTTGGGATTGAAACAATGAGATCGGTGAAAAAATTGCACCGGAGTCGGTGAGCTTAATTGGACCATTTTGGGATTGAAACAATAAGCGGTAAGCATATTCCGCTTGTTTGAACTCTTAGCTTAATTGGACCATTTTGGGATTGAAACTCGGAACTGATAAGTATCAGTTTTCCCGGTGGTTAAAAGCTTAATTGGACCATTTTGGGATTGAAACCCGAATAG
>JAGQVA010001509.1 GCA_020438265.1 Bacteroidota bacterium | reverse complement strand
ATTCAATCTTACAACAGGTAAAAACAAATATGAATTGTCCATTTATGACCTTCCACAGGGAATGTATATTCTGACTCTGGGAGCAGGAAATCAAAGAATTTTACAGAAAAAGCTATTGAAAGAATAGTAGGTAATTGGTAAGGTTGTATCTAGTTTTTGGGCTGCTGACATGGTTGGCAGCCCTTTTTGTTTTGGGAAAAACCTATAAATCCCACTTCAAACACTAAAAATCCTGCGTCAACCAGTTTTATTTTTAAAGGAAGAAGAATCCGCGAATCTTTGGTTATAAAATTTAAAACAAACCATATTATGAACTTTAAAAAGTATTTCTTCTTACCTGCAATATTCGTTTTCATGTCTGTAATGAGTTGCCAGAAACTTAGCCTTTCTCCTCAGGATGATTCAAATAAAATATCTATCGATGATGTACCTGTTCAGACGGTTGACTATATCGACCAGACTTTTGGAGGTGAATCTATTATCAAAATTGAAAAGAAATTTAATAAGGATGGTTCATTTAAAAGTTATGAAGTATATCTGAGCAATGGAGTAGAATTGTATTTTGACATCAACTGGAATCAGATTTTTGATGATAGCGGAAATGGTAATGATGACAATGGTAGCAGTAGCAGCAGCAGTAATAATGACGACAGTTTTGATATTGATTTCGACGATCTGCCACAGGTTGTGAAAGATTATATGAGCCAGAATTACCCCGGGGCAAATATCAAAAAGGTCAAAAAGAAAATAAATGATAATGGTTCTCCAAGGTTGTATGAAATCCGCCTGGCAGATAATACCAAAATCTTCTTTAATGGAGCGGGACAGTTTATTGGGATTGATGATTAGCCTCCCTGACATACACTTTTTAAAAACCTCCCACAGATAGCACAGATTCCACAGATTAATCTCATTGCTAAGCGTTTAGATCCGTGAAATCTGTGTCATCTGCGGGAAATATTAGGAGAATCTAACATGTGTACATTAGAGAATGATTAGGATAGATGGTTGGAGTAATTAACCTTAAGATAAAGTTTTCCTCTTACTTTCTTAATGTTGGGTCATTTAGTTTGTTGCTCTTTCAGCGATATTTGCTGGAAGAGCAACGTTTTTTTAGG
>JAGQVA010000149.1 GCA_020438265.1 Bacteroidota bacterium | reverse complement strand
TTTTCCACTATTCTCATCCAAAATCCCGGCCTGAACTTCCCGGTTGATCTGACTATCAATGGCTTCTTTAATTTTATCCATTCTGCTGTGATAATCTCCTTTCATCTTCACCCTGACTTTCTTCATGATCAGTGCCGGAATAATTCCCGTGGCTGTATTTTTGTCTCCAATTGCGCCGATAAAATCCACAGGAGTCGCAAAAGCTGCCAGAGGGTTTTCCTTTCGTTTTCTCATTGCGAGTTCCAGGAGCATCAACTGTTTTGCCTGAGGAGACTGAACCAGAAAATCAAAATTCTCCGCTTCCAGCGCAGTTCCTTTTTCCCAGCCAGTTTCATACCCTTTGGCTACAGTATCGATGATTTTAACGGGTGCAGGATAATTGCCAAACGTTTTTCCAAGCACTTCCCCCCGGACAGTTTTAAGCAGATATTTTCTCGTAGGAGAAAAAGATTCCATCGCCTTTGAAAGAAAAGTACGTCCTTTTAAACCATCCCCTTCTTCAGTATTACCCAGCAATCTTTTTGCCTCCATTTTCGCCAGTGGCAATAAATCTTTTTCCGGTACTTTTAGCGTTGCAAGCCCAATATCAACTGCCTCCTGAGCAAAAACCGTTTCTCCTTCAATCATCAGCGCTAAAGCCTTTTCCAACCCCACCAGCTGAGGCAGACGCTGCGTCCCGCCCAAACCAGGCATGAATCCTGTTTTTACATCAGGAAATGCAAAAAAAGTTTCTCTGTTATCAGCCATCACCCGGGAATGACAGGCCAGAGCGATTTCCCCTCCTGCACCTATACATGCCCCGTGAATTGCTGCGATAAAAGGTCTGGAAGAACGGGAGATTCGCTCCAGAATCGTTTGTCCCTGATGTGCATAATGCCAGGCCTCCCCAGGCTGCAAATTCAGTAAATACGCTACATCCAATCCGAGATTAAAATTTTTCCTCCGGCTTATCACAACCACAGCTAATATCTCCGGACGTTTTTCAACTTCTTCCACTGCATTGGTTAATGCCTGGAGCATTTCGCTGTTTACTCTATTGAGACGAGTATTGGTGTCATCCAACCAGATTACAGCAATATCCTCCTGAAGTTCGAGTGCCAGATAGGTATTTCTTATAATTTCGGGCATATTTTCCGTTTTCCGGGCTTAATTTAGGTAAATTTTCCCCATCAACAGAAAATAACTTGCTGACAAAATTGATTGAATTTATGTAATATTGGTAAACAGGCTATTGGCTTTTTGCTGCTTGCTTTTGCAATACAAAGCAGCCATACTGGCTATTATTGGGCCAAAGGCTAATTCCTAAAGGCCTACTTCCTCATTATAAAAAGGTAAAGAAACACGAATTTTCTCCCAGGAAAGTTCTACCAGTCCTCTGCCTTCTCCTAACTCTATCACTTCGTAAGTCAGACGAGGCACAGGATATCCCAGTGTGTCTACCTGTCTTTCCAAACGCAGAATGTCTGCGCTTTTATCATAGTCATCAGCCAGATGTTGCTTGTAATTTTTATTGAGGATGAGTGTCCAGTTTTCCTTTCCGGGAATGGTAAAAAAGCCATAGGTTCCCGCTTCTACAATGGTTTCTCCAACACTTACAGGCTGATCAAAGGTAATGGAAGTTGCGGTATGAGCGCCACTGGCCCAGACTTCATCAAATGCAACCAGGCCTCCCCAGATCATTCTCCCTCTCACACCTGGCGAACCATAGTCTACATGGACATGATTTCCGGTGACATCGGCCATCGCTTTTCGGCGCGGGCTTCCTTTTAAGGTATCAGGATTGATGAGTCCGGTATTTACGCTATCAGCGTAACCGCTATAGTTGTTCTGCGAATGTTCGTGAGAATTTTCCTTCGAAAGCGCATCAGAACTTCTTTTCACTTTTTCTCCACAGGATAGTAAACATAAAGACAGGAGCAAGCTTAGTAACGGATATTTCATAAATCAATGCTTATATCGGACGATACTAGCTTAAAAAAGCAGGTGGGTCAGGGTTATAATCACAAAAAATATACCATCAAATCTCCTTTAAAGGACGATCCGGCTTGGCATAGGATAATCGGGCAATTTTCTGTGGCTGATAGTAACTATCGAGGGCGCTACCGGTAATGGTTCCGGCTTTTTCCAGATCCAGAAATCCATCTTCCAGAAGGCAGTTTTCGGGAAAATAAACCTCCTGCAATTTACCAATCATTAAGATTGTCCCATTGGTCTCAATGGGATGTTTCTCAACAAATTGAAGTCCTAATTTCACATGGCTTTCTTTCACATAAGGAGCTGCAAAATCTCCTATAAACTCGGGAGTAAGACCAGTCGCAGAAAACTCAGAAGTATCTTTATCATACCGGGCAGAAGTCTGATGTGCCTGCTTATAGATCTCCGGATTTACATGGTTGATGGTGAAGTATCCATTAGCCATGATATTCTCATAGGTATCGCGGGTGACGGTTACAGGACGGGTAATAAAACCAAATAAAGGCGGATTAGAACCAATATGAATGACGGAAGAAAATATCGCCAGATTCGTATTTCCCCCTTCTCCCATCGTGCCAATCAGATTCACACTTTTAAAACCAGGAAGAGAATTAATCAATTGCACCCGTGGGCGTTTATCCATTCCTGCAATATCGGTCAGCGTTAATTTTTTTTCCATATTAATTTTTCAATGTAGACATTCCGCCATCAACATGCATAATTTGGCCAGAAACCCATGAGGCGTCTTTTGAAAGGAGGTAATAAGCCGCTTTTGCAACTTCTTCGGCTGTTCCCACTTTATGTAAGGGATTTCTCTCCTGCGCCTGAGCGACCCTTGTTTCATTACCTAAAAGTCTGGCGGCCAGTGGAGTATCCGTCAGCGATGGCGCAATGGCATTTACCCGAATTTTGGGTGCAAGCTCTGCCGCAAGTGATTTTGTCAATCCTTCTATCGCTCCTTTGGACGCTGCTACCGATGCATGATAGGGCATACCTGTCTGGACAGCAACCGTACTAAACAAAACGACAGAAGCAGATTCCGATTTTTTCAAATGAGGGAGATACTGCTTAATGGCCTTAACTGCCCCCAGAAGATTGACATTCCAGTCCTGTTCAAAATCGTGTACTTTCAAGGAAGTAAAAGGACGCAAATTAATCGTCCCCGGGCAATAAGCTAATCCATCAATAGGCCCTTCGAGTTCCGGAAAGGCCGGGTTTTCTTCCGAAATGTCAACCGAATAATGCTTTACTCCTGGTAAAGAAGTAAGTTCTCTTGCCTCACGACTAAGCACCGATACCTGATTGCCAGCCTGAATGAGTTCTTTTACCAAAGCCAGACCAATACCTGAGCTTCCTCCTATGATGATATAATTTCCCATACGGGGAGATTAACCAGGAATAATGAAGAAATGTTTTTTATTCCCAACAAAAAAAGGACTGCCTCAAAGGCAGTCCTCCTTCATAATAAAGCTGGCCCTCAAGGGCCAGGTCCCTAAGGACCGTAGTTTAATTTCTATCCAGCGTAAAGCTCGGAAACCTTATCCCAGTTGATCACATTAAAAAATGCCTGGATATAATCAGGACGACGATTCTGATAATTGAGATAATACGCATGCTCCCATACATCAAGACCCAGAATAGGCGTTCCCTGCTCGTCAGCTACATCCATCAGGGGATTGTCCTGATTAGGAGTCGAAGTTACAGCCAGAGAACCATCTTCGGTTTTGATCAACCATGCCCAGCCAGAGCCAAAGCGAGTAGCTGCAGCAGCAGCAAAAGCACTTTTAAAGCCTTCAAAACCACCGAAAGTATCGTTGATCGCAGCAGCCAAAGCTCCTGTAGGTTCACCACCGCCATTGGGGCTCATCACTGTCCAGAAAAGGCTGTGATTATAAAATCCACCACCATTATTTCTTACCGCGCCATTGGCGGGAGAAGCGATGATTTCTTCGATACTCTGATCGTTCATTGCCGTACCGGCAATAGCAGCATTCAGGTTATTGGTATATCCCGCATGGTGCTTACCATGATGGATTTCCATGGTACGGGCATCAATATGTGGTTCAAGCGCGTTGTACGCGTAAGGGAGTTCAGGTAATGAAAATGCCATAATAATTGGTTGTTTTATTAATTTCGTAAGTTCAAATTTAACAGAAAAAACTCGTAGTTCAAGGTACTTTCCCGATTGATTGGAAAGTAAATAAATCTACATAATAATTTCTTAACTAATTTGGGTCTATATTGTTATTAAATTAATTTCCCTCCATGGAATCAACCCCATCCTCTCCATATTGGCTGGCCGGAGTCGGGCTTATTTTTGCTTTTATGAGCTATCGGGCCATTGTGACCAAAAAAGTGGGTTCGGGACCTGATGCGCGAACATCTTCACAGCCCTCTTATTACTTGTTTGTAGCGGGTTATATGATGGCTGCCCTGGCCATGTTTTTTTTAGCGGGAATTCATTTTCATCAGCAGTATGGACTGACAGCCCTGGTTTTGTTTGTGGTATCCATTGTGGGAATTTTCACCATCATTCATCAATTCCGAAAAATTGCCCGAGGAATACTGATGCAGCTGAAATATTTATTTAGAAAAAGACCCAAACCTCCCGGGCCTTCTCCTCGCTCGTGGGCAATGGCTTCAGTTGCCTTTCTCTCCAAAATTCAGGGCAAGGATTATTATTTGCTGGGAGGAGCCGAACCTTCCGAAAAACGCGCCAAATGGGCTAAGAGAAAGCTAAAAAGAGAATGGGAAGTGCTCGATGAGGAAGATTTTGACGAAATCCAGGACTGGTTGTTTGAGGTGGGACATCGCGCGGAGTTTCGCGAATTGATTGATAAGGTCAAACCCATGACGGCAGAACAAAGGGAGCAATTTGTGCAAACAGAACTGGCCGAAATCAAAAATAAAATCGATGCAGAAGAATTTGAGCACCGGATTGACATGATCGTCAATAATACGGAAAATGTCCGCAATATCGGTTTTATGGCCTGGGATCTGCTCCGATTCATCGACTTTTGTCGCCTGGGTTATCTCGCCGGATACATGGATGAACAGGAAACCTGGGAAAGGGTATTTTCCGCTGCGCAGGTATTGCAAAGCCGGTTTGATTCCTGGACGGAACTCATGGATAATTATTTTACAGGGCGTGAATTCTGGTCGGTTGTCGAGACAAAAAAAGACACTAAAGTCTACCAAAAAGCGTATCAAAAACTACAGGATGATAAAAAAAGCCCCTGGAATCGTATTCCCTGGGATGCGCAGCTTTATCGGCAGGATAGCTGATTTTACAAAACCAACATTCATCTCATGACCAGACACATAATTCTCTTCTTACTTATCTTCTACTTTCTGAACTCATCCCAGGCACAATTCGATACTCCCAAAATAGAAACCGCAGACTTCAACCAGGATGGTTTTCTGGACAGCTTAATCACTATTTCTTCCCCCGGCTCAGGATTTTACTATCATTCCTATACAATCATTGATGGAAGTGGCAAATTAAGGGAAGAAATTATCGTAGACGGTTGCAAATGCAGTTTGACCAACCTGACGCCTATTCCTGAGGTTTTGATGAAACCGGAAAACCTTGCCTTTAGAAAAGCACTTGAAAGCAAATGGAATGATTCTCTCCAATCACCCGATCATTCTCTTGACTGGATCATTGGAGGTTATTTCCATCCGCAAAAACTGGCTGACACATCATTTTTTGAAGAAGTTTTTCAAACGGAAGAAGGATGGTACAAGGGCGAAATTCAGCCTCCTTATAATCATTCTCTTATTATTTCCGGAGATACGCTAAACAAACTCATAGATGCCTTTTTTATAGAAGAATTGGACGAAAAAAGAGTAGGGAAATTAAAATCACACAAACATGCCTGGCTGATTTACTGGGGAAATACGCATCGCTCATGGAAAAGTCACCCTCTTCAGAAAGATCTTCCGGAAATGTTTACAAAGGCAGATTCATCAGCAGATTATGAGTTGATCCAAACGGTACATGGCGTAATTGTAAAAAAACAGAATCAGTATCGCTGGTTACTCGTCTCCGAAATTGGGCTTACTTCAGCTCCGGTCAGGCTGAGTTCTCATTCAATTGAAGAAGCAAAACTGGTCGGTGATCTGGTGATTATTAATCATATTTCGCCTCATTTGGGAAAACCGAGGGTATATATTGCAGATATTCTTACAGGAAAAGTGGGAAATGTTCAACTTGACAAGCTGATTGCGATTCCTGAATCAACCAGATTGGAAATAGAGATAAATAATAACCTTTTAAAGGTTACAATCGATGGGTATAATTACGAAAAAGAAACCCGCACTACCGATCATAAAACCTTTTCATTATCAGAATTACAAAAAGCCTTAAATCAATGAACAAATCATTCACAATACTTCTTTTATCACTTTTTTTTCACCTCTCTGTACAAGCAGGAGAATGGTCCACAGATTTTCTTAGCTGGGGAAAAGGAGTCATCATGCCTGTGAATTCGTGGGAATTATATCCTGAATATCAACAATTTTTTTTCCCTCTGGAAATAGATATTCCTGTATACAATGGGCCTGAAGGAGCTGTGATTGGCACACTTTATTTACCTCTTTCCAATGACGAAAATGGGGAACATGAAGGCTACTACACTGCAGCTGGGACAAAAAATCATATTGCAGTTAATCGTCAGGATTTGAGACGTATTACTTATGAGCATAATGGATTACTTTTCTTCGAAGAGAAAGATGGATTCGTACGTGTTCTTCACCATTCCCTCAATACACAGGTCTGGATCAGAATGAAAAATCTGGAAATTTACGATTTGAAGGCCATAACCTGGATGGAGTTTATGAAAAGCAACCGTACCTCCTATTCTCCTCATGACCGGATCGGCATGAATCTCCGCAAAAGTCCCGAGGTAAAAGACAATAAAATTGCCACCATGCGGGGCGATTTATTTAGCATCCAGCTAACCGGAACAACCCAGGGGTTGTGGGCAGAGGTGAAGGTAGAGCAATATGACGTGCATCCCTGTGATGGAGACAACAAAACACTTAATTCCTGGACTGGCTGGATTAAATTGCTGGATGATTCGGGTTATCCGAATATTTGGTATTATCCCAGTGGGTGTTGAGACTTTGTCATTTGTTATTTTTTATTATTTATTATTTATGTGAATCAAGGGTTGAAAAGGCATTAAAGACCCTGTTAAGGGTCAAACGTGGGTAGAAATGCCGGCATTTCCACCACATTCCCCGATTTTTGCGCCGTAGCGGCGCAAAAATCGGGGGAGAAAGGGAAATCATCGTATTTCTACCCACGTTTGAGACCTAACGGCCTCCAAAACTTACGTTTCTACCCTTGATTCATATTATTTATTTTAACTTAAAAGCGTGATTATCAATCAAATAAAAGGTTAGATAAAAAGGCTATCTCCTATTTCGGGTCCACAGCCCGATAAGCCTTCAGCGTAATCCATTCTCCTTCTGCACCTGATTTACTGGTTCCATGTTCCAGGCCCACAAAACCACGATAACCTTTATCATGGATGTGTTGTAATACGTTTTGGTAATGAATTTCACCGGAACCGGGTTCTTTTCGTCCGGGTGTATCTCCCATTTGAAAATAGGCAATTTCATCCCAGGCGTAATCCATCGTAGGGATCAGATTTCCTTCCTGAATCTGGACGTGGTAGATGTCAAACAGGATTTTGACATGGGGACTTCCAACACCTTTAGCCAGTGCATACGCCTGAGGCACTGTGTGTAAAAACATCCCGGGATGGTCTATTTTATGGTTCATGGGCTCCATGACCATCGTTATTCCGTGAGGTTCGTAGATCTCCGCGATTTGCCTGAGCAATTCAATGGCATTGGCCATCTGGAAGTCCCAGGGAAGTTTGGGATCAGACATGCCCAGGACGTTGTGAACAATCTTGGTATTCATCCTGCGGGCAATTTCCACTGACTTTTTCACATCGTCCAGCACCTTCTTTCTTTGTTCCTCGTCCCGTCCGGCAAAAGTTACGTCCTCAAACGTCAGCGTTCCTACAAATTGTCCAAATTCCATCCCCAGTTTTTGAATCTGATTGCTAATGGCTTCCTGTTCGGCGACAGGCCGATTCTTTAGCATGGTATTTTCCCAGGCTCTGAATCCCTGATCATAAGCCCATTTGATTTGATCCAGGACATTCTTCCCGGCGACATCAGCAAAAAGGCCAAAGTCGGGGGAGAATTTCATATTGAAGGGAGTTTCTCTTTGAATGGAGGTGAATTCCCTGGCTGCAATGATAGGGTTGGCTGCGAGTAAGGCTCCGCTGGCAAGACCTGTTTGTATGAAATTACGTCTGTTCATTTGTTTAATTATTTAATAAACCAAATCCTTCCCCAAAAGATAAGCCATTAAATCGGCAAATTCCTCCTCCGTCAAAAGCTGATCAAGCCCCTGAGGCATTAGTGAAACTTCCTCCAGAGAAACACTGACAATTTCATCTCGGGGAATCCTGACAGAAGCCTGAGGTCCTGTATTCAGTAAAATAAAATCAGGTGTCTGCTCTTTAATTACACCCAGATGCTCTCCTGATTGAGTAGTAATTTTATAGGTTTCATATTCACGAACAAAACTCACGCTGGGATAAGCAATGGCCTCAACAATATCGTGAACAGAACGATCCTTCTGAATGGAAGTCAGGTCAGGGCCCAGATTTCCTCCATCTCCGTTCATGGCGTGGCAGGTCCAGCAAATCGCTTTCCCATAAAAAAGCTCGCGGCCTTTTTCGATGCTTCCATTGCCAATTCCTGCTTCCAGTTCGGTAATTCTCTGCAGACGCTCGCTACGTACTTTTTGTAGCGCTGTCAGCACTTCCTCCACTTTTCCATCTATTTCCGCAGGATACCCCTCGAATAGAGACTTTATCTTTTCTTCTGTAAAACCATCCAGACTGGGCGAAGCAATCAGTTGGCTGGCTAGTTGAGTTCCAATTTCAGGATTGGAAGCTCCTTCAAAGACAGGAATCAGACGTGATAACATAAAGGGATCAGCCTGAGGAAGATAATCTTTGGCAATCTGCAAAAGCTGAGATTCAGCCAGCTCTGCCTGTGATAAAACAGCGGTAATCTGATGAAGGGCTGGCGCTTCTTTTTCTATCTTTAATTGCTCAAATAAATAATTAAAATGTTTTTCACTCAGGGAAGAATTCAGACTTGTCAATGCTCCGATTGCCCCGATTCGCAGCGCTGAAGGATTCGATGCATTATTAGAAATTTGAGTTAATGACCCGGAAAGACTTTTGAGTTGTCTCAAACGGGCTAATTCCATTGAACTAAAAACAACCGCAGGATCAGAAGAATTTTTCAGTAAATCTCCCAGCAAATTGATCCAAATCTCAGGCAACTCTTTCTCCGGGCAATCCTTCATCATTT
>JAGQVA010001508.1 GCA_020438265.1 Bacteroidota bacterium | reverse complement strand
TTCCCGGAAGCCGCTTAATCCGGATTACCCCTTTTTTGCCATGGCTGGTCTTGATAGTTTGGTTTACTATCAACTCATTTATCCTCCAAATGGTGTGGGATATACGTCATTTGTTCTCCCTGATTCACAAACTCAATTTGCTCCTTTTATCGTAGAGAATGGCTCTATTTACGAAGCTACTGCTATTTACCTGGATGATCAGCTGATTTATCTTCAAAATTCCAATGAAAAGTCCAATTATGTATTTTCTGTAGATTCCGGGTACCATAAGTTGTTTCTTCAATACAGGGATCAAATGGTAAGTTCGGATAGTGTTTATTTTCCTGCTGGCGAAAAAACGCTGATTAGTTATGATCTGGATTCACCTCAGGTTTTAAATATTGCCTTAAACAAAAAGAGTAATGAATATGAATTGAAGCGAAAAAAAGTGCATTTTTTCCTCCTTGATAACCACTATTCATACAAGGATATTATGGTTACCCAGGGAGAGGCTACCTACTGGATTCCTGGTAGTTCTCGCCATAATTATAGAGAATATCTGATTGGCCCGATGAAGCAGGACTCTATGACGATCGCTATCGAAGATAGCTTTGAAGTCCGGACGGTTTTTGAACCCGGATATCTTTATTCTGTGCAACCAGGTTTTGTGAAAATGAAAGAGACAGAGATTGAAGAAAAGCTCAGTTTACCTAAAAGTTGGTATTCTTACTCAGGAAGGTTTCGCGAACAGATTTATACGAAAGAAGATGTATTAAAAGAGTGGCATAATGAAAAGGAAAAGGCCAATCAAAGGAAATTTGCCCAGCGTTTCAAAACAAAAAAGGATAAACCCGAAACCGGGAATTTGATGGTAAAAACGCCCCTGGATTCACTTGTTTCATTTTCCTTTTTGAAGGAAAAAAATAATCCGGATTCCCTCTCAGGATTTTTTGGCAAGCCTTCTACTTTTCCGTTTTTGAAACCTGGAGAATATGAATTGATTTTCCTCCTTAGTGATACAACCTGGGCACAGGTAAAAAACCTGAAGGTAAAAGGGAATGGTTTGAATTATTATGTTGATAGTCAGGTCGTTAGTTTACCATTAACGGATTCTCTGCTCAATGAATATGAGGAAATCAGAGAAG
>JAGQVA010001507.1 GCA_020438265.1 Bacteroidota bacterium | reverse complement strand
AAACAGGATTCTGCTTTTTCAATATCTCTTTGATTCAGCAGAATAAAGCCCAGATTTGCCAAAATTCGTTCATCAAATGGTTTTTGTTTTAAAAGCGCTTCGAAGATAACTTTTGCTTCTTCCAACGCCGCCGGATCACCTTGCCTGTAACGAAGCACCATGACTCCGGTCTTGAGACCTGTTTCCACAGTCTGCGGATTAAGCTGCCAGGATTGTAAATAAGCCTCATAAGCTTCAGGGAAAGCTTGTTTCTGCTCAAGAATTTCTCCCCTGAGGTAATGGGAATAGGAGTCATTCGCATTTTGCGAAATGGCCTGGTCAATAAGTTGGAGAGCCTTGTCATAATAACCCTTATAATAGGCAACCCGCGCCTGCTCATAAAATTGGCCAGGCCTCAGCTTTTCTTCCGCTAACTGGAGATATTCCGGATTTTTTTCATGCCTTTCAAAGTATAATAACCACGCCTCTCCCCAGACTTCGGGGACAGGCTCTGTCTGATTGACACTTTTGAGTTTTATAAAATTTTTGATTGCTTCTACCTGATTTTCCGGTTGTTCTTCCACCACTCTGATCTTGTGATCGTGAAAGCTCACATGAGGAATATCGCTGGTTCCACCGGAAGGCATGTGGCAGGAAACGCAGTTATTATCAACTGCAGCCTTAAGGTGTTCCTCTGCGCTGCATTCCATCACTTGCTGGCTTTGATGACATTTTTGACATTGATTGATGTAGACCTTTTCATCCGTAATGTTTACGCTCTTGTGGGGATCGTGACAAGTCGTACAAGTCAGTTTTCCATTCGACTGAATAAAACATTGGGATTGTTGCAATCGCTCAGCATGAGAGGCAATTCCGAAAGCATTCTGGTCAGGATGTTGTTCGATAAACACCTCATAGATTTCATGGAGATCCATGCCCGGTCGGAAATCGGAAATCTCTTTTCCATCTTTAAAAACATTCACTCCTTGAAGATGGCATTGCTGACAAACGTCGAATTGTTTGCTGATGGGAAGTTTCCCCGGATTGACAATTGAATAATCAGTTTCTTCTCCTACATCAATCAATTGACCACCCTCTGTCAAACGAATATGTTCCTCTCCCGGACCATGACATTTTTCACAATCAAT
>JAGQVA010001506.1 GCA_020438265.1 Bacteroidota bacterium | reverse complement strand
ATCAAACCCTATATACAGAAGAAAGAGGCAATATCTGTTCCCTTTAAAGGGATTTTAACCAGGGTAAATGTGGTGGAATTATGCCTTTTTTAGACCTGGCAGGTTTTGAAAACCTGCCAGGTTTTTATATTCTCTACTTCGGAGGTGTCCGATCCACCTTCAACCGCTCATCGCGAAAGGCGATTTCCCAGGCTGTGTAAAATATCAGCTGCGCAACTCCTTCAATTCTGTCAAATTTGATATTTTCAATCGTATCGCTCGCCTTGTGATAATCCTCATGATCACCGCTCGTGTAAAAAATTACAGGAATATTATGTTTGGCAAAATTATACTGATCTGACCGGTAGTAAAATCGCTCGGGATGTGATGGAGAATTATACTGATAGTCCAGGTCCAGATTTACATAGGTGGAATTCGCGTTTTCATGGATTTTATGTAAATCCGTGGAAAGCCAGTCAGATCCCACAACAGAGACAAAACGGGCATTTTCACGGTGATCGTCATCCAGATGCCCAACCATATCCATATTGAGATTCACAACAGTATTTTCCAGAGGAAATATCGGATGACGGGTATAATAATCCGATCCCAGCAATCCTTTCTCTTCCGCCGTTAATGCCATAAACAGCACACTCCGCCGTGGCCTTTTTCCGGCTTCTACGGCTTTTGCAAAAGCCTCGGCAATTTCCAGTAAAGCTACCGTTCCCGAACCATTATCATCAGCGCCTTTGAAGATTTTCTCTCCTTTTACCCCTAAATGATCATAATGAGCTGTAATTACTAACACCTCATCTTTTTTATCTGTTCCTTCAATAAATCCCAATACATTTTCTGAAGGAATCCGGTCCCTATTGCGGTCAATATTAAATTTGATGCTGCTGGTCTGCCCAATCTCTGCATCCGCAAGTTTTTCTGATTTAATCCCCAGGATATCTACAGCCGCTTCCGGAGGGATGGCAAAAGAAGGGATGTTTGATTGTTTTTCTTCCAACCCCATTCTGGAACCAGACAACATCCAGCGAAACATTTTTAGCTGTCTTTCAAACTGCGCTTTATTTTTGGTCGAAACAGCGATATAAGCGGCTGCCCCCAAAGATTCTGCCAGCTCAGTATTGGTGATCACATCCA
>JAGQVA010001505.1 GCA_020438265.1 Bacteroidota bacterium | reverse complement strand
AACTAAATTCTTATCTCCGCCGGCCAGACCTATGGAAGTTTTTCCCATTTCAAAAGCCATCTCAAAATCCTCTCCGGCTCCTAAAGAGTCATAAAACCCCAGCGAAAATTCAATAGAAAGATCGTCGTCTATATTATTGTTCATTCCTACTACAAAAGGGATATGCTTGACAATTTCATTGGCTTGCTCTTCAGAAAAACATGCGTTTAAAACCACACATTCAACCGTTTCTTTAAATAAACCCAGAAGATCACCCACAGATTCAGGAGTCAAAGCAATACTTCCTCCTCGGTCTGCCTCTATAATCAGTTCTCCTTTACTCGTTCCCTGGCCAGAAAAATGTAAAATTTGGGGTTTTACCTCCAATAAACTTCGACGCAAATCCCTCACTCTTATCGCATGACGAGATTCCAGCTTAATGTTATCCCGGTTTTGAGACATTTTGAGTCCATCTTCGATTTCTCTCAATTCCTCCCCAATCTTTTTGGAAGTTGTATCAGAGGGATTTGCAGCCAGAAATAAAATTTTCCTGACAGAAGAGGCATGTGTTTGTTCACTATCCTGAACCTGTTTCAGGAAATCCAGTAAAGAGAGTCGCAATTTATTTTCTTCAAGAATAGCTTCCTGGTTAGAAAAAATCCCCATCATTTGACCCCGGTGAACCTTATCATAAGTTCCGTTAAGTGTGTTGAGCATCGTACTTAACATATCATCATGCTGAACCAAAGGTTTTAGTTCGCGGAATAAATCTCTAAATCGACTTTGGACGATTAATCTCTCAAAATGTGCCTTATCAAACATATAACTTTATTTTCTGAAGTGAGAAAATCTGACAGGGAAAGAAGGGTAAATATAGGAATTATGTTTCACTAAGCGAACCTTTTTACGAATGAAAAAAACAGGGCCATATTTCGACAAATTCCCACCATTTATCCTCCGAATCAAACCATTGGAACGCATATTGCAAATTATCTAAAATAAAAAAACGAATTTAGTGTTTCAGTTTTAGTTCCAGGATTGTTCAGGTATGCTGTATAATACGCTTGAATTTGCATCTTTATACGTGCTCGTTTTTGTCCTCTATTGGTTTGTGGCCGATAAGAAGATCAAGGCGCAGAATTTACTGATTCTGA
>JAGQVA010001504.1 GCA_020438265.1 Bacteroidota bacterium | reverse complement strand
GTATATGTGATGGATAAAACGAAAGCTGATCCTGGGAATAAAAGTATTATTGATGATCAAAAATGGCTCGTAATTCAAAATATCAAAGCCAATGGTTATCGCCTCCCGACAGAAGCGGAATGGGAATATTCAGCTCGTGGAGGGCGATATGGGCAGGGCTTCGAGTATGCTGGCAGTGAGAATCTGGAACAGGTGGGTTGGTTTCGTGATAATTGCCAATCTCAAACTCATCCAGTAGGTCTGTTACTTCCTAATGAGTTTGGATTGTATGATATGAGTGGAAATGTTTGGGAATGGTGCTGGAATTGGTATGGGGAGTATTCCATATATGGGGCTGAATCGGGCCAGAGCCGCGTTGTGCGCGGTGGTAGCTGGTTCAACGGCGCGTCCATCTGCCGGGTGGCTGCTCGCAGCTACGGCACCCCTGATGTCCGCAGCTACGATGTCGGGCTGCGTCTCTCCAGGACGGCATTGTAGGGTAGGCTTACCTTTTATTCTTTTTACCTTTTGCAAGAGCCTGGATAGGGGTTTATTCCTGGGCTTTTACAGCAGATAATAGCAGAAAAAAAGCTCTCATGACACATATATGGAAATCTCACGTGTCATATATGGGGGATATATGACACGTGACTTCAGCACAGCCTTTCATATAGAGATTACATTCCCAAAAATCTTGTCCGAAAGCAAAATATTCCAGAGATTCACCCCCAACGGGCACAGAGCATAAAGGCCAGAACCGTGTTGTGCGCGGTGGTAGCTGGAACAACAACGCGTCCAATTGCCGGGTGGCTAATCGCCTGGCACCTTCGGTATATGTTGATGGAGGTCCCCGGTCTCCTGCGTCGCCGGGGATGACAATCGGGATTGTGAGGTATACACGTGGCTGGAGCCACGTACGAGTCCCTCCTTTGTAATGAAAGCCACGTTGCCGAGGCAACGTGTACTACCCAACACTCCTCGTGTCATCCCGGACGACGCAGGAGATCCGGGACCTCCTGGGCCTCAAAAAAAGATGATTATGGAAGGTTTTTAGAGGATAAGTGAAACATTTCACCATTTTTCTTTAATTTTCCTCTATGGCAAATCCCCCAGCTTCCACACTTCAAATTTTTCAGGAAAAGCTCAATGAAAATACCTTCTT
>JAGQVA010001503.1 GCA_020438265.1 Bacteroidota bacterium | reverse complement strand
TGACTTCTTATAAAGTTACGATCCTTGAGCAAAAACGTTTCAATCCCAAAATGGTCCAATTAAGCTAAGTTGGGATGTGATATAATTCCAAACCCGAATAAAGTTTCAATCCCAAAATGGTCCAATTAAGCTAAGAAGAAAAAAGCCTGATTGGGAAGCATAATCATGTTTCAATCCCAAAATGGTCCAATTAAGCTAGCCGGAACAGGTTTAGGAGAAGGCATGCCATCAAGTTTCAATCCCAAAATGGTCCAATTAAGCTAAGCCAAACCGCATTGTCATTTTCCCAAGGAACCCAGTTTCAATCCCAAAATGGTCCAATTAAGCTCAGTCAAGTTTCTGGAAAAAAGGTGAAAATAAGCATGTTTCAATCCCAAAATGGTCCAATTAAGCTCCTGTTCCGGCTCTTTACAATATTAAAACCAAAAAATGTTTCAATCCCAAAATGGTCCAATTAAGCTTAATTTGGCCATAGAAAAATCATAAAGCCTATTATGTTTCAATCCCAAAATGGTCCAATTAAGCTCAGACACCCGGAGTTTTGGTATAACACAATCTTTTATGTTTCAATCCCAAAATGGTCCAATTAAGCTGGCGCGGGAAAAATCCATGACTCCGATTGCTTCGGTGTTTCAATCCCAAAATGGTCCAATTAAGCTCGCTTCTTCCAGGAATACCACCTCAGCTTTATGTCGTTTCAATCCCAAAATGGTCCAATTAAGCTAGCCATTGCTTTGGCCTGTTGAAGTGCAGTTCCAGTAGTTTCAATCCCAAAATGGTCCAATTAAGCTGGGCGGTTCCCCCGGGGGAAATCTTCTGAGAAAGTTGTTTCAATCCCAAAATGGTCCAATTAAGCTCTGTGGAAGATGCGCAGAAAGGTGAGGCTATTAATTTGTTTCAATCCCAAAATGGTCCAATTAAGCTCAAAGAACGGTCCTCAACATCCAAACCTGAATCATGTTTCAATCCCAAAATGGTCCAATTAAGCTTCGATTCCCCGGACCTTCCCGGATCGGGTCGTAAAAGTTTCAATCCCAAAATGGTCCAATTAAGCTTGATTTGTAAATTGTAATATTATAGTTATGATCTATTGTTTCAATCCCAAAATGGTCCAATTAAGCTCACTGATTCCCCGATTGTTGTC
>JAGQVA010001502.1 GCA_020438265.1 Bacteroidota bacterium | reverse complement strand
ATCTCGAAAAGGAAACACTCAGAGCAAAAGAAAAAGGGTACCGAAATCCGATGCAACCGAATAAGGAATCCACTGACCGCGATTTTGATGCTGCGGTAAGGTTATGCCTCGACCATGTGGATACGGTAGCGACCTGTATCGGAACTCATAATGAAACAAGTTCTCATCTCGTTGCGGAAATTCTCCATGAGAAAGGACTTCAGATTGATCACCCCAATGTATGGACCGCGCAGCTTTTGGGAATGTCTGATCATATTTCTTTTAATCTCGCTCATGCGGGGTATAATGTAGCCAAGTATTTGCCTTATGGGCCAGTTAAATCTGTTCTGCCTTATTTGATAAGAAGAGCGGAGGAAAATACGGCTATTCAAGGGCAATCCAGTCGTGAAGTGGAATTATTGTCTCGTGAGGTGAAGCGGAGGAAGGGGTAGTTTCTTGATCGGATTATTCAATATATTTCCAGTACTCCCCGATTTTTCTTTCCAGGCGCTCAGCCAGATACGTATTTCCATCCTTTAACTCATGGAGAATCAGTTTTGCTTCTTTCAAATAGGCAATTTTTTTCTCATTCGTCCAGTAAAATGGAGGAGCAGAAAGATTGGTAATTCGATCAGCCAGCTTTACTGCCCATACTTCCCGGGGTTGAGTTTTGATTCGTTTCAAACTATCCTTCATCATCGCCTCTTTATCACCGAGGTTCTCATTTTTGGTCAGTGCCATCACACCATCTGCAACCTCTTTCCCAAATAATTTTTCGACATTTTCATACGAATAACCCGTGTCTTCAATTGAATCATGTAACATCGCACATTTCATAGCCAGATCAGCGTTCATGGTATTATCCTGATTTATGGCAGCCAAAATTTCAAAAGTTACGCTGCCAATATGATTCAGATACTCAATTTGTTCTCCGTCATTTTCACCACCATATTTCTGGCCATCATGTAATTTTGTTGCCAGCCGCCAGACTTTTTGTAATTCATCAATTGACCACATAGGTTTTATTTTAATTTTCGGATTATCTGCTTTTCAAATTCTTTAATCGCTTTTTCACGGTAGTCTTTATCGGGAAATACGGGAACAAGTTTATAGGCATTGATGAAGGTTATGTTGGAGGACGAGTCATTTCCCTGAATGAGAAAATCTGCCAGATGGGT
>JAGQVA010001501.1 GCA_020438265.1 Bacteroidota bacterium | reverse complement strand
ACTCCTCCCAACTTTCCCCATTAAAAACCAACTCACAAATTTTCCCCAAAAAATTCCGTATCTTTTCCCAACCCCTTGCATTATGTAGTCGAAAACCAAGGCAACAAGATACAGTTTGAGTAAACGAACATTAACAAAAGAAGAGATACAGGAAGAGTATCTCGTAATCAAAGCGGCGCAGAAAAACCGACGCAGGTTTGGTATGCTCTATGAACGCTATTTTGATGAGATCTTCTTTTTTGTGCTCAAAAGAGTCGATGATCAGGAGGCTTGCGGTGATGTCACCTCACAGGTCTTTTATAAGGCGATGACCAAACTGGACAAATACCAGTTTCGGGGTGTGCCCTTTTCGGCCTGGCTGTATCGAATTGCCATTAACGAAGTGAATCAACACTATCGCGAAACAAACAAACAGAGAACGATTAGCGCTGATTCGAAGGACCTGACTCAAATCATGGAGGAAGTGATCGAGGATGATGATATCGAGGTGCATTTGCAACAACTGGTTGACACCTTTGACTATCTTTCTCATGAAGAAGTCCAGATGATTGAGCTTAGATTTTTTGAAAAGCTGGCTTTTAAAGAAATCGCTCAGGTGTATAATATTACTGAGAATAATGCAAAGGTAAAAATGTACCGACTCCTTGATAAAATGAAAAAAATCATGGTCGGAAAAAAAAAGGTAAAAGTGGAGAACAACCGGTAATTTTTATGCGCTCATCATTACAACAACCAAGAACAGCTTGAAAATGGTTATATGTCAAAATACAAGATAAATATTGATAAACCTTTACCAGATCCTGAAGTCATTCAAAAGTATAAGAATTTCGATTCGCTTTATGACCAGTATCGGGTAAATACAAGGTTTGAATTCTGGCGGAGCCTGTACCGTAACCCGGCCTATTTTGCGGGTATGGTGGCGGTATTTGCGGTTCTGTTTCTGGTTTTTGATTCCGTGGAAGATGAGGTACAAATGCCTTTCATTCAACCTCCTCTCTCTGATGCTACTCCCGAATTCGCTTCTTTTATGATGGATGTAGATTCTTCACTGGTCTACACTTCCGAATCCGGAACCCGCCTGCATCTGCCTGCCCTGGCATGGGTAAATGAGCAGGAAAAAGCCATCAAAGGGAAAATTGAACTGAAAATCCGTGAACT
>JAGQVA010001500.1 GCA_020438265.1 Bacteroidota bacterium | reverse complement strand
TAATTGAACACAAAAAATAATCTCATGATACAATTCTTATTAAAGGGAATTTTACGAGACCGTAGCCGTAGTGTATTGCCCGTCATTGTGGTGGCAATCGGGGTGTTTATTTCGGTGTTTATGTACTCGTGGATGAAAGGGATTTTTGGAGATGTGATCCGATTGAACGCCAATTTCACTACCGGCCATGTGAAAGTTATGACACGGGCTTATGCAGAAAATTCCAGTCAATTACCTATCGATCTGGCCTTGCTGGATGTATCAGAATTAATAGGCGAACTTGAGGCAGAATATCCCGAAATGGAATGGGTCGAGCGAATCCGATTCGGAGGATTGATTGACGTACCAGACGAAAATGGAGAAACAAAAACGCAGGGCCCCGCATTTGGGCAGGCTGTAGACCTGCTTTCTCCTGATACAAAGGAACCCCAGCGAATGAATATGGAAAAATCGCTCCGTCGGGGAAGACTGCCTTCCGCCTCAGGGGAGGTACTACTCAGTGAAGATTTTGCGCAAAAGCTCAAAGTAGATATGGGCCAGGAAGTGATGCTTTTTGGTTCAACCATGGATGGAGGAATGGCCTTTAAAAATTTCAAGGTTGTTGGTACGGTTTCTTTTGGCTCGATTGCTCTGGACAGAGGAGCAATTATTGTCGATATCACTGACGCACAACAAGCGCTCGACATGAGGGACGCCGCCAGTGAAATTCTCGGTTATTTTGGCAATAATATTTATGATGACGAAAAAGCAGCCCAATTAGCCACAAGTTTTAATGAAAAATTTGAGGATGATCCTGATGAATTTGCCCCGGAAATGTACCGACTCAAAGAGATGAGCGGAATGGCCAGTTATATGGAAATGGCAGATAGTTTTGGGGCCATTTTAGTAAGCGTTTTTGTTTTTGCCATGTCCATTGTGCTATGGAATACGGGTTTATTGGGCGGACTACGCAGGTATTCTGAATTTGGGGTGCGCCTGGCTCTGGGAGAAGGAAAAGGCCATATTTACAAAACCCTGATCTATGAAGCCATTCTGATTGGAATTATCGGATCAATAGTCGGAACGGCCTTTGGGGTAGCACTGGGCTTTTATATGCAGGAACATGGTATTGATTTTAGTTCTTTAATGAAAAATTCTTCGATGATGTTGCCCCAGGTGTATCGCGCTG
>JAGQVA010001499.1 GCA_020438265.1 Bacteroidota bacterium | reverse complement strand
ATAAAGCACGCATGACAGGACCAAGAGAAGTAGAACTCACGGAAGATGAACTTAGAATCTGGACGCCAGATTCAGCTACGGCTTATAAGTGGTCAGCGGTCTCTACCCTCAGAAAATCAGAAAAAAGTTATTTCCTCTATATCGGCAGAGCCCAGGCTATTATTATTCCTAAGAGAACATTTGAGAATGAGATGGAGGAGAGTGAGTTTTTGGATTTCATAGAATCAAAAATCTCATAGACCATCTTTTAACATTCGGCAATATGGTATCGGAAGAAATGATTCATATTAAGAACTTAATTTCTGACAATCGAATAGACAAAGGATTAAGGAAGCTTAAAAAAAGTTTATCCAATACCAGATTGGAGCATCAATTAGTCATCATTACTTCCGACTTCAACAATTTAAAAGAAAAAATTCAGGCCGGAGTTTTAAACCATGAAAATGAAACCATTGAAAGAAACAGAATCATATTTTCACTCCTGAAGTTATTAAAGGAAATTGAAGATTCTAAAGTTAGTAATGATTCCCCTGATCCCAATTTCAGTGATTCCATCAGAGAAAAAATGACCGAACTGGACAAGAAAGTTGAAAAACTGACGAATGAACAGTATCGGGCATTGAGGTTATTAAGAAACTTAAAAAAGGTCAGGATTTCCGGATGCGCAGGGTCAGGCAAAACGCTTGTTGCTGCGGAAAAAGCAATCAGGCTTTCAAAAGCTGGACTGAATACATTATTCCTGTGTCATAATCCCTATCTGGCAAAACATATACAGGGCCTGGTAAAAGGAACCCCTGTAAATGTAAGTTCATTTGGGAATTGGGTAAGAAAATTAAATCAGGAAGATGTGGTTTTAACCAATCATTGGTCAAATGTATATGAGCCCACTACTGCAGAATTAAACCGGGCCTTTGATAAAATCGAAAGATTTGCCATTACATTTGATGCAATCATTGTAGACGAAGGTCAGGATTTCAGACAGGACTGGTGGACCTTGCTGGAGCTTTCCCTGAGAGACACAGGCAATGGAATTTTTTATATTTTTCATGATGATAATCAGGCTTTACTTCCATTCAGGTCTGTTTATCCTATCCAGGAACCCGTCATTGACTTATCAAGAAATTGCCGAAACGGGGGGAAGATTTACCAACTAATGAAAAACCTTTTTCATCATCAGGC
>JAGQVA010000014.1 GCA_020438265.1 Bacteroidota bacterium | reverse complement strand
CGACAAAAATGATTTTTCTGATGTATATAAATCGAAGCTTCAGCTCCGGGATGTGTGTGTGAATTTACTTCAATATGATTGAGAGAATGAGGATCACTAAGCCCCAGATCCAGCCATTCAATCATAATTTCGGTTTTGACCGGGTAAATATCATCCGGTAATCCCGTCTCAAACGGAAAAAGCGGAATATTGACATAATGAAAGGTTCTTTCCTTTTCCTCCTGAATGGTAAAATAACCGATAGTTCCGGTGAGGGGTTGGGCTTTTTCCTTAAGATTAATTTTATGCATATTCAGGTATCTTACTTCCTCAACTTATGCAGCATCTTCGCGTGGCTGATCAAAGCTGCCAAAAAGGTTGGCTGAGAATAATAAGGCAAATTAAATTCTTCAGCTGTTTTCTTAACAATTTTTGAAATTTTCCGATGGTGAACATGACAAATATTAGGGAAGAGATGGTGCTCAATTTGATAATTTAGCCCGCCTACATACCACGAAAATATTCTGCTTTTAGGCGCAAAATTGGACGTGTTCAGCATTTGATGACGCGCCCAGTCAGTATGAACTTTGTTCTCCTCATCGGGCTGGGAGAAGTCAGAAGAGGGGACTACATGGGCAGGCGTAAATACAGTGGTAAGAATTAGCCCAACAACAAAATGCATGGAGAGCCAGCCCAGAATCACATGCCACCAGGCAACATCCAGTACAATAATCGGCAGGACGATAAAGGTGGCAAAATAAAGGATTTTTTGAATAGTCAATTTAAACATTTCAACCCCAAACCTGGCATTTTGCATTTTGAGAAGGCCTTTTTTATGATAGTCGATCAGTCGGAGAAAATCTTTATAAATAACCCACGTAGTGGTCATAAATCCATAGAGAAACCATGCATAAATGGCCTGGAAACGGTAGTAAAACCTTACCGGTTGGTTAGGCGAAAATCTCATTAATCCTTCCAGGTCAATATCTTCATCATGGCCATCAATATTGGTGTAGGTATGATGAAGGATATTATGCTGTATTTTCCAGTTTAATACATACCCTCCAATCAGGTTTAAGACTTTTCCGATAAGATCATTGACGGATTTTTTGGTGGAAATAGATCCATGACAGGCATCATGCATGATTCCCAATCCACATCCTGCGACGCCCAGCGCCATGAATAACCAAAGTCCATAAAAACTCCAAAGGTTATCCGAAAACCAATTCGTCAACAATAATCCAAAAGGCACTAAATACATCAGGGGAAAAACGACTACTTTGATCCACATTCGGTAGTCTCCTGTCCTGGAAATATTATTTGACTTAAAGTACTCACGTACTCTTTTCCTTACTGTTACCCCAAAATCTCTGTCATCATTGGGGACAAATTTGACTCTTTTAAAGGTTGTTCCTTCCATTATTTAAACATTACAAGACCTCCAATCTAATAATTTTTACCGGACAATTAGTGGCAGCCTTTTCATTTTGCTCATATTCTTCCATGCTAACGATTGTCTGATAGGTATTTTTCTTCTGTTTTCCTCCGACAAGATTACATCTCCCATCCTTTCGCGAAATCCGCCATCTGTCAGGAGCTGCTTCCACGCATCCATTACAGCCAATACATTTTCCTCTGAAAAAAATAATGCGAAACATCAGGCTTTAACGATTTTATACAATTTGTCTGAAGGTCTGATTTTTTCAGTAATGGGAATGGAGAAGAAATCTCCTTTTGCTACTTCTTCCACCTCCTGATCATCTACCCGCAATTCTTCTACCTTCGTTTTGATAACTCCTGTAGTAGGCCCTGTAATCAGAATATTGTCCCCACGCTTCAGAGAAAAGGATTCTAATTGAAATTCTCCTACCTTGATTTTGTTGAAATACTTGATACCACGGCCAATAAAAATCTTTCTCTCAGTCGCTTTGGAACCGTAAGAATCATTCCATTCGCCCATTTTTCTACCCAGATAATATCCATCCCAAAATCCTCTATTATAAACAGTTGCCAGTTGTTTTTCCCATTCCACCACTTTTTCTCTGGTGTAAGTTCCTGCCTGAATCGCATCGGCAGCTTCGCGGTAACACTGCACAGTAGTGTACACATAGTCCGCAGAGCGCCCTCTTCCCTCAATTTTGAGAATGCTTACTCCTGCAGCCAGGATCTGATCCAGAAATCCAATGGTGCAAAGATCTTTGGCACTCATGATATATTCATTGTCGATATTCAGTTCAATACCGTCTTCTTTGTCAGTTACTATATATTCCCGTCGGCAATTCTGAATACAAGCACCCCTATTGGCAGAAGCATTATGTGAATGCAGACTGAGATAACATTTTCCTGAAACGGCCATACACAAAGCGCCGTGGGCGAAAATTTCTACCCGGATCAATTCTCCTGAAGGACCAGTAATGTGTCTGCGCTCGATTTCTCTTGTAATCTCCGCCACCTGACGCAAACTCAGTTCCCGGGCCAAAACGACTACATCCGCAAAAACTGCATAAAATTCAATTGTATCAATATTACTGATATTGGCCTGGGTTGAAATGTGAACGGGAATTCCGACCTTTTTGCAATAAGCCATTACCGCATGATCAGAAGCGATAATTCCGTCGATTCCACTCTCTTTGGCCTGATCAACAATGGTTTTCATCAACCTGATATCATGGTCATAAAGGACTGTATTAATGGTCAGGTAGGCTTTGATATGATGTTGTTTGCATTTCTGAGCAATATCTGCCAGGTCTTCAGTTGTGAAATTAATGGAAGAACGAGCTCTCATATTGAGTTGTTCTACCCCAAAATACACAGAGTTACAACCTGCCTGAATCGCTGCGCTCAGCGCTTCAAAAGACCCTACGGGTGCCATGATTTCTGTTCCAGGATAATTCATGCCTGACTGAATTTTTCCGCAAATTTAGGGAAAAATCCTGATTGGTGGAGAATGACTTATGTTATGATAACCACTAATAAATAAAACAAACCTTGCTAATTCTTGGGCTTTTCTGTAAAATCGAAAAACTACTCTTTTTATCATGAATATTCATTCTTTATCAAGACTACTCCTTTTCTGCGTATTGATTTTTTCTGTGGTATTTCTTCCTGCTCAGCCAATTGATCAGGCTGCTTATCAAAACCTGGATTACCGCATGATTGGTCCTTTCCGCGCCAGCAGAACTGTCGGTGGAGTAGGTGTGCCATCTCAACCTAATGTATTTTATATTGGTGTAAACAACGGTGGCGTTTGGAAAACAGACGATTATGGTCGCACCTGGAATCCTATCTTTGACGATGCACCTACGGGTTCAGTTGGAGATATTGCCGTCTCTGAATCCAATCCTGAAATCATCTATGTTGGCAGTGGGGAAGGATTGCATCGACCTGATCTGGGCGTTGGGGATGGAATTTTTAAAAGCATCGATGGAGGAAAAACCTGGAATCATGTAGGACTAAATGATGTGCAGCAAGTAGGACGCCTGATTATTCATCCTGCGAATCCTGATATTGTTTTTGTCGCAGGGCTTGGTCATCCTTATGGAGCCAGTGAAGAAAGAGGGGTATTTAAAACGACTGATGGGGGAAAAACCTGGAAAAAAGTACTTTATATTGACAGTAATACCGGAGCAATTCAGGTAGAATTTGACCCTGATAATCCTGATATTTTATTCGCTGATATGTGGGACCACCAGGAAGGCCCCTGGGAGAATGGTAGTTTCTCTGGCCCTAATACAGGTTTATACAAATCCATCGATGGAGGTGAAAACTGGCGTAAAATTACCAAAGGGTTACCAACCATCGACCAGGGCTTAGGCAGAATTGGGGTTGGCATTGCGCCCAGCAACTCAAAAATAATGTATGCAACTGTTGATGCCAGGGAAAATGGAGGGATTTACAAAAGCACTGATGCTGGCGAAAGCTGGACGTTTCTTCATGGGGATTATAGACTATGGGGTAGGGGAGGAGATTTCGCGGAAATAAGGGTCCATCCTGGCAATCCGGATCGGGTGTATGTGGGAAATATTGCCTCTTACACTTCCGGAGATGGCGGAAAGACCTGGACGTCTTTGAAAGGAGCACCTGGTGGGGATGATTATCACCGTATCTGGATCAACCCAATTAACCCTGATATTATGCTCTTCGTGGCTGACCAGGGAGCTGTGATTACAGTTAATGCAGGTCGGACCTGGAGTTCCTGGTATAATCAGCCTACAGCGCAACTGTATCATGTTGCTACTGATAATGATTTTCCTTATTGGGTGTATGGAGGTCAGCAGGAAAGTGGAGCCATTGGAGTGGCCAGTAGAGGACCGGGAGGACAAATTACCTTCAGAGAATTTATCGGTGCAGGTTCTGACGAATATGCCTATGTCGCTCCCGATCCCAAAAACCCTGATATCATTTATGGAGGAAGAGTAACAAAGTTTAACCGAAAAACAGGGCAGACTCAGAACGTAGCTCCTGAAACCGTCAGGTCAGGGAAGTACAGAGTCCTTCGTACCATGCCATTACTCTTTCACCCCGCTGATGATAATATGCTTCTTTTTGCTACCAATGTTCTCTGGAAAACCATGAATGGAGGGCAAAATTGGGAAATCATTAGCCCTGATCTGACTTACCAGCAGCCCGAAGTACCCGCTAGTGTAGGAAAATACAAAACCAAAGAAATGGAAACCATGGCCCGGAGAGGGGTAATTTATGCAGTAGGTCCATCGCCTCTGGATGTGAACATTATCTGGGCGGGTACGGACGACGGAAGGGTACACCTTACCAAAGATGGCGGAAAAAACTGGGCGGAAGTTACACCACCCCAAATGAGTTCATGGGACAAAGTCTCCCAGATTGATGCGAGCCATTTTGACAAGGAAACTGCTTATATCGCCATCAATGCGATCCGAAAAGACGATATGACACCCTATGTGTACAAAACCAAAAACAGCGGTAAAACCTGGGAATTGGTGAATAAAGGAATGAATCCCATAGGTCCGGTAAATGTAGTCAGAGAAGATCCTAAAAAAGCGGGACTATTATATGCCGGAACAGAAAGAGAAGTCTATTTTTCCGCAGACGATGGGAAAAACTGGCAATCCCTTCGCAATAATATGCCTGCGACTTCTATCCGCGATTTGGTGATTAAGGAAAATGATCTTGTCGTAGGAACCCACGGACGCTCAATCTGGATTCTGGATAATATTGCTCCTTTAAGGGAAATTGCCAGCGCTCAATCCGGGAAAGCATTTTTATACAAACCATCCCCTGCCATCAGAGTGCGCGATAATATGTTTCACGACACTCCTTTACCTCCGGAAGAACCAACGGGAGAAAACCCGCCCGAAGGAGCCATTCTGGATTACCAGCTCAATCAAAGTGCGAAGAATGTCAAACTTGAAATTGTAGATAAAGTTGGGGCAATAATTCGTACCTATAGCAGCGAGGATATTCCAGAAGTATATGACACCACATCATTGCCCCATCCAACCTACTGGATCAAACCTCCTCAAAAAGTTGGTACCAGCAAAGGCCATCATCGATTCATCTGGGATCTGCGATATGCCCCTCCCAAAGGAACCCGAAGGCAATTTTCCATTGCCGCAGTCTATAAAAGTACGCCTACCAGCCCGGTAGGCCCTTTTGTTCATCCTGAAGATTATACCGTCCGGTTGACTGTTGATGGTGAGGTAATTGAAAAAACACTGACTGTTGGCATGGATCCACGAGTAGAAATCTCTGCCGAAGATCTGGCGATCCAGACAGAAATGAGCAAACTTTGTTATGATGCTTATCATGAGTTGCAAGCTATTCGGGAGATGATTGATGGAAGGAAAAAGCTATCCAAAGAGGTGATTGCCTTTCGGGGAAATGGAGCGCCCGGAGATCCCGATATTATGTATGGAAGCATCAGCCAGAGTTCCATTGACCAGGAAACGGTCGTGGGGTTACAGTATAAATTTTTGTATGTATTGAATATCCTTCAATCGTCGGATAGCAAGGCCCCGGAGCAAACCCTTGAAGGCATTGAAGTATTAAAAAAATCTCTGGAAGGGATGAAGGTCCGGTGGGCAAAATTGAAATAAGTGGAATGGCATTTCAATAGAATTATATGTAATTTTAGTAGATAAAAGAGAAAAATGTTATGGGAGAAAAGGCATTATCGGTTTATTCTTATGAAGCATATTTAGCCCTTGAAGCGGAGTCGGATACCAAATATGAGTATCATGATGGGATGATTACTGCCATGGCAGGAGGTTCTCCTGAGCATGGACAGATTGCATTAAATTTTAGTTGGGCTACGAAAAATGCTTTAAGCCAAGCTAATAAGCGGTGTATAGTATACAGTAGCGATGTAAAAGTCCATATTTCTACTACCAAAAGAACCTTTTACCCAGATGCCTCTATCGTTTGCGAAAAACCTGAAAAAAGCGATAAAGATCCACATGCAATTACAAATCCACTTTTAATTCTGGAAGTACTTTCCGAGTCTACCATGGCATTCGACCGTGGGGCAAAATTTGCGCATTACCGCAATATTCCTTCACTCAAGGAATATGTTCTGGTGAGTCAAAATGAAGCAATGGTAGATACCTATTACCGGACGGAGGATGGCACCTGGGAGATCACAACCATTATAGGACTTGACAAAACGGTTTTGCTAAAATCTATTGGCTGTGAAATTAGCATGGCAAATATTTATCTCCTGGTCCCAGACTTAAATGAAGAAGAATAATTCACACATTTGACCTAAAAATCTCAAGAAAATCCTAAATTGCAGTGACCTTTCATAAAAGGCCTGTCTGAATAGATGTGCAAGAGTTCTTTTGTACACATTTTATTTACACAATAACACTAAAAATATTACTTAAATGGGACTTTTTGATTTTGTAAAAAACGCTGGCGCTTCCATCCTCGGAATGAAAACAGACAAAGAAAAAGCTGCTGAAGCCAGAGCTGATAAAGAATCTAAAATCAAAGCTTTTGTAGCTACTTTTGACCTGGGGATTGAGGATTTTACTATCGGATTTGAAGGAGAAGATGACGATACTGTCGTTCTTAGTGGAGAGGCTGCTAACCAGGAAACCAAGGAAAAACTGATTCTGGCGGTTGGTAATATTGCTGGCATTGCCAGAGTAGATGATCGTATGACTGTAGCTGACCCAACTCCTGAAGCTGTATTTCACACAGTTGAAAAAGGTGAATGGCTGTCAAAAATCGCTAAAAAGCATTATGGAGACGCTAATAAGTATAATATCATCTTTGAAGCGAACAGACCTATGCTGGATCACCCTGACAAAATCTATCCTGGTCAGGTGTTGAGAATTCCACCATTGGACTAAGAAATATTATCTTTTTTAAGCACGAAAACCCCGGAATCTTTTTGGTTCCGGGGTTTTCGCAATATATACCCTCATGTTTTGAAAAGAAAACCTCTATTTTAAGGTAAAAACATCATGCTTCGTAATTTTGCACTGGCTGCCTTCAGAAACCTGATAAAACGACCCTTTTACGCGTTTATCAATATTTTTGGACTTGCGGTAGGAATTGGACTAAGTTTCCTGATTTTTCAATATGTAAACAGCGAACTATCAGTAGATTCCCAAATTCCTGAAAGTGAAATAATTTTTCGACTGGGAGCTCAATATACTATTTCGGGCAAAATAGACCGATATGCAAATGTACCTCGTCCTTTAGGACCTAATCTTACTGCAGAATATCCTCAAATTGAATCTTTTACACGTCTTAGAGGGATCAATCGCCTGAGCGAACCACGAATGCTCGTCGAATACAAAGACGATAAAGTGCATATTGATAAAGTGTTCTTCGCCGATTCTACCTTTTTTGATGTTTTTAGTCGAAAATTGATTCAGGGGAACTCCAGGCAAGCATTAACTCATCCTAATTCTATCGTTTTAACTCAAAGTACTGCCAGAAAATTATTTGGTGATGAAGATCCCTTTCAAAAGCAAATTCTGGTCGAAAATCAGGCTTTGATGTTAATTACCGGTGTAATGGAAGACGATCCGGGAAGATCTCATTTGCCATTTGACGGGTTGGTATCCTGGTCAACAATGCACTCAGAGGCAGACTTATCCAGGTGGGTTGGTGGACATGTATATACCTATATTAAAGTGAAACCCGGAAGTCAGATTGAAGCGTTAAAAAGCCAGTTTCCTGCTTTTTATGAGAAATTTATGAAGGGCCATTTTGAAGCGATTAATGGTAGCTTTGATTTGTTTTTTCAACCTTTAGAAGATATATACCTCAATTCCCATCTTACCTGGGAAGCTTTTCCCAACGGTAACCGAACTTATGTAATCATCTTTCTTACTATTGCCATTTTCCTTCTTTTAATTGCCGGGATCAATTATATGAATCTCTCTACTGCCAGAGCCTCGGAAAGAGGGAGAGAAGTAGGTATGAGAAAGATTCTGGGCTCTTCGCGCAAGATGTTGGTTATTCAATTTTTAACTGAGTCTGTGTTATTGTCCCTGGTGGCAGGTATGCTGGCCAGTATTTTCCTCTTTTTTCTCATTCCACTTTTCAACCAGCTTTCAGGGCAAAATCTGGACTCTGTTTTTCTTTTTTCATGGTTTTACTGGATGAATATCTTATTGATTTGTCTGGGGATTGGACTGTTCTCGGGAATTTATCCGGCATTTTATCTGGCTGGTTTTGAACCCATTAGGATTTTGAAAAATTCTCTGGGACGTGCAGGACACGGATGGCTTAGAAAAGGGCTGGTAGTTTTTCAGTTTTCAATTTCAGTAATACTGATTGTGGGGACATTGGTTATCAATCGCCAAATGGAATTTATTAAAAATAAAGACCTGGGTTTCAAACAGGAAAATATATTGGCGATTACTATTCCGGATACGGTCGCTGCTAAAAATATGGAAGTGCTGAAAGAAAAATTATTTTCGCACCCGGATATTATTAGTGGGGTAAATGCAAATAATCTACCCGGACAGGAGCCTAACCACACCTTTATTGAAATTCAGGATACTGAAGGAGTCTGGAATCAGCATGCGGTAGAATTTATGGAAATAGGTTATGATTTTGTAGAGGTAATGGAAATGGAGCTGTTAGCAGGTAGGAATTTTGACAGGTCGTTTTTAACTGATCCAGAGAAAAGTATCCTGATTAACCAAACAGCGGCACAAAAGTTTGGACTTGACCAGGACCCGGTTGGTAAACAAATCAGTTTTGGAGAAGATGAAAGTGGGAATCGTATTCTTCTGAGTGTTGTAGGTGTATTGGGTGATTTTCACATGGGTTCCATGCATCGTGAAGTCGGGCCTATTATAAGCTTTCTGGCTCCGTCTTCCACAGGTTATTTTTACCTAAAACTCAAGAATAATGATTTGGATAAAACCCTGACTTTAATTGAACAGGAATGGAATCTTGCTAATGGACATTTCCCTTTTGAATATAAATTCATAGATGACAGTATTGATGCGATGTATCAATCAGAAAACAAACTTAGTACCCTGTTTAAATACTTTGCCTTGATAGCTATTCTGATATCCTCCCTGGGTTTGATGGGGTTAGTTGCCTATAACACAACCAGCCGTTTTCGGGAAATTAGTATCAGAAAGGTGTTTGGAGCAAGTATTATCAGCATCATTCAATTGATCAACCGGGAGTTCCTTTCTCTGGTTCTGGTGGCCAATCTCATCGCCATTCCTATCTCCTGGTATATTATGAAAGAATGGCTTGATACCTTCGCTTTTCATATTGAGGTTTCATTGGCCGAAATCGGGATTGCGGTTTTAGGTTCAGTATTAATTGCCATGATTATTATAAGTTTGCAAACCTCCCGTGTGGCCTTAACCAATCCTGCTGAAACTCTGCGCAATGAATAAAATTCTTTTTCCTGTAGGTTAAGGTTTTTTGGTACCGGATTAATGGTTATTTTTGTGTAAAATCAAATAATATCTCATGACCATACAGGGTAAACTATTTAAAAAATTTGACACACAACAGGTTTCCGACCGATTTAAAAAAAGAGAATTCGTATTAGAATATGCCGATAATCCTATGTATCCTCAGTTTGTTTTATTTCAAATGACTCAGGATCGGGTTTCAGTGCTTGATGCCTTTGTGGAAGGAGCGATGGTTGAAGTTGACTTCAATATTCGCGGAAGAGAATGGATCAGTCCTCAGGGTGAAAAGAAATATTTTAATAGCCTGGAAGCCTGGCGTATAAACGTTGCACAAACTGTCCAGCCTACAGATCAGGGAGGAGGTTCTGAACCTTTACCTACTCCACCACCTGATGCCCTAAATGTTACAGATCTGGAAGATAGCGACGATTTGCCATTCTAAATCTCGTGCGTTTTTTGGGGAACTTTAACAGGATATTATCTGGTATAACTCCTTTTTCCTTTATGAATTTACAGCATTTTCAAAAGAATATGAGGGGAAAAAACAATTTAGGTGTATCTTGGAGGCGGGATTGTGTTGATTCATCGACATGAATCCTTAATTGTATAAAAAGGCATTTACGATATTGTATTTTTTCTAACATGAAGTTTAATCCGGGTAGAGAGTAATTTCTGTTTGGGATTTGAGTTTTGGCACGAATTTCTAAACTTTATTACTAATAAATACTCGTAAAATTGGAACAAACGTATATGGCGAACTATAAGAGGGTAATGCTTGTTGATGACAACGAAATTGACAATATCATTAATGAGAAAATTATTGAAGCAAATAGCTTCGCAGATAGTATCCTTGTTTTTCAGACAGGACAAGAAGCACTTGATTATTTGAAAGATAATCAGAACAATGAAAAAGATCTGCCCGAAATCGTATTTCTGGATATCAATATGCCTATTATGGATGGCTTTCAATTTTTAGAAGATTTTGAGAAATTTTCTGACACGGTTCTCAATAAGTGCAAAATTATTATGCTTTCTTCTTCTATTAGCCCCAAGGATATTGACCGGGCGGCTAGTAGCAAATATGTGAAGAAATACTTGAATAAACCGTTGAACGCCAGGTATTTAGAAGCTATCACAGTGTGATGTGTAAAACGGATATGAAAACAAAAACGGCTGCTTCATTTCCTGAGGCAGCCGTTTTTTTATGTATAAACCAGATGATCTGGTTGCTATATGGTAACGATTGGGGTTTCTTCTGAAAGGAAAAGATCTGCTATGTCAATGCTGTCAAGCAATGCATAACGCCCAACATTTAGCTCTTTCCACTTTTCGATATTGGCCCGAAGGTTTTTCGTTTTTGTTCTGGGTTTACCTCCTAATGCAACACTGAGAATTTTTAACAGCACTTTTGCATGCTCATATTTGGCCATTGTATTTTTACGCAGTTGCCTTTGTAAACTCAGGATTAATTGATTTGCCAGGTCAAAATCCTCCATTTTTACATAGTTGAGAGCGAGGAAAAATTTTACCTCTAATTCAATATGAACATGCTTCCGAAGATTTACATCATTCCGCAAATTGTATAGAATACGAGACGCTTTTTTGTAATTCTGATCAGCAAAGTATGCATAAGCCATAAATAAATGATAATTCACAAAAAAGGAAAGTCGATATGGTTCCATTTCCATTTGTGAAATATAATTGTCTACATCTCTGATCAGATGATCGATCGAGTCTGTACGATGATGATATCTTAGCTTGGCAAATAAAAAGAGAGATGTATTTACGTGATAATGATATCGGGTTAATAACTCTTCAATTTTATAATCAAGAATTTCAAAGTAAATCTTTGATTTGTCAAGTGTCCCATTCTGCTCATAGTAGGTAAAACGAAGGAAGTTAAACAGAATATTGATGTTTAGATAAAAAGCATCGTCTTTATATTCTTCCAGAATTTCAAATGCCTTATCAAACATGGTTTCCAGATTTTCGACCTCACATCGGATTGTAGGAGGGATTTCTACAAAAAGTTTGGCGAAAATATGAATAACGGTTTTGAACATATACAGTCGGTGAGAATCGTAAAGATTATTGAGGTTGTCAATTTTCTCCATCGTTCGGATCATTTCTGCGTGATCCTTGTCTTTTCTGGCTAAATAGAAAGAATCAAAAGCCCGGAAAAATTGCACGACCAGATCAACCGCTTTATCCATGGCCACAGCGTAAGCCACCTGCTGATTGTAGCGACTTTTGTAATAGGTATGATTTTCGTCAAAAGCGTGCAGGTTTTGCAATTCTTTATAAACGATCATCAGCCCAAAGGGAAAATCAAATTTTACCAGTTCTTTTTCGAGCTTTCTGAGAGCTGCCACCGAAATTTCCCTTGGATTATTAAAAACCAGATCATTCACATTCAGTACCCGTCGCATGACGTGGAGATCTGAATCACCTACCCGGTTTAACAGAAAAGCCTCTACTTTTTGGTTTAGTCGGGATTTCAGAACGTAAAAAGCCGAGGGAGAAATATCAAATTCATCCAGAAACTGCTTATCCGGAGATTCGGGATGATCGCGGATAATCTTAAGGAAAGCTGCACTTTTATCAGCTTTATTGGCCGTAAAAGTAGTGTAGATTTCCTGAAATTCTTCTTCAGTGAGCTGATTTATAATTTTGTAAAGATCCATAATCACGATTTAAGCTAAAAATAGGGCTTACAGCTAATAAACTTTTATATTTGACAGAGGAAAAAGCAAGCAAGAGATGCGGAAAGGAATAATCATCTAACTTTTCACAAAACCCCAATGGAATTATGGGCAAATTTAACGAAAAATGATACACAAAACCCGTTAAATTAAATTTGTCTCTTACATTTTGTAAAATGCAGTGCCGAATCTTGGCTTTTATCTTCTTGTTTTCAGTTTTACTCTGTTAAATTTCAATTCCTAAACCTTTAGTTTCAGTTTTTTCTCTTCTAATCTCAAAAACCGAAAGAATAATTTATCTTTTCTTCTTTTGTTTTCTTGAAATTCCGGACCCAACTCTCCATTTATTATATCAAAGCCTTTGCCATTATTATCCCCAGGTTAATTTTTGACAAATAAAAAAGGGATTAAAACTATTCTAACAGTTAGGGGTTTTTAGGATTAAAAATCAATTATTCAGAAATTCGCCTTTCTATCAGATCAATAGTTATGAAACTCGCAAAACCTTATAGCCTTTCGCATTTATCATATTCCAGAATTCCAACACGGGAAGTACATATTGGAGATACGCCTCTGGGAGGAAATAACCCTATCCGTATTCAGTCCATGACTACGACCGATACCATGGATACTCTGGGGACGGTTGAACAAACCCTGAGAATGGTAGAGGCAGGCTGTGAATACGTAAGAATTACAGCTCCCAGTAAAAAAGAAGCAGCCAATCTGGCTGAAATTAAAAAAGAACTGAGGAAGAGAGGCTGTAATGTCCCTTTGGTCGCCGATATTCACTTTACCCCTAATGCAGCAGAAGTAGCGGCTCGGATTGTGGAGAAAGTGCGGGTGAATCCCGGGAATTATGCTGATAAAAAACGGTTTAAAACCTATGAATATACGGATGATTCATATCAGGCTGAATTGGAGCGTATTTATGAGCGTTTTTCTCCCCTGGTGAAAATCTGTAAAGAAGAAGGCACGGCTATGAGAATTGGAACCAATCACGGTTCTCTTTCTGACCGGATTATGAGCCGTTATGGCGATACGCCACTGGGTATGGTTGAATCCGCACTGGAATTTGTAAGGATTTGTGAAGACCACAATTTCTATGACCTTGTCATATCTATGAAAGCCTCTAACCCTCAGGTGATGGTGCAGGCTTACCGGATGCTCATGCAAAAAATGCTGGAGCAGGGGACGGTTTATCCTATGCATTTGGGAGTAACTGAGGCAGGGGAAGGGGAAGACGGAAGGATAAAATCTGCCCTTGGTATCTCAACTTTGCTGATGGATGGAATTGGAGATACTGTAAGGGTATCTTTAACTGAAGAACCAGAGTATGAAATTCCGGTCGCGAAATTCCTGGTTGACCATTTTATCAATCAGCACCAGTTGATTCACGAGCCTATTATGGATAATGGATTGGCTGACTATTTGCCTTTTGACCCTTTCTCTTTTCAGAGACGGGAAAGTGCAGAAATACTCAATATAGGGGGGAAGCAAGTGCCCAGAATAATTGGCGATTTGCATCATAATTGTGAAACAGCAAGCTCGTTAAAAGAAATCGGATACGATTATATAGAGAAACTGGATAAATACAATTTCTCTGAAATCGCGGCCGATTTTGTTTATCTGGGAGATACAATTCCTCCTTATGAACTTCCAGGCGGGTTGAAAAAAGTATTTGACTATCATACCTGGCGCATGCTTTCGGATCGCGCTACCTCATTCCCTTATTTTTCCTCCCCGGAAATTTTTCAGGAATCTGATTCCAAAAGTGAAAAACTGAATTTTGTAGAAATTGATGTGCATAATGTACATGCTATAAATGAATTGATTGGAAATAATGAAACTCTGGTTTTGGTTCTGAAAGCCCATGAAGTTTTACCCGCTTATGAGTGGCGGAAAATCATTTATCGCCTTGAGTCAATGGGCAATCATTCTCCGGTAATACTAAAAATGAAAGTAGATGGAAATGTTTCCTATTTCAGTGATGAGGATGTTGCAGAACATATCAGAGTGAGTTATGATGCGCGAGAGCAACTGATCCTGGCTACAAATGGAAGCACTTTGCTGGTAGATGGACTGGTAGACGGAATCTGGCTGGAAGAAGCGAATGATTGCCGTGTGAGGGCTGCTTTTGGGATGTTACAACTTGCAAGATTGAGAATTACCAAAACAGAATATATTTCCTGCCCTTCTTGTGGCCGCACCTTATTTGATCTTCAGGAAACGACTGCAAAAATCCGCAAGCGTACAGAACATCTCAAAGGAGTCAAAATTGGTATCATGGGCTGCATTGTTAATGGTCCGGGTGAGATGGCCGATGCTGACTATGGATATGTAGGAGTAGGACCAGACAAAATTGCTCTTTACAGAGGACAGGAAGTCGTGGAAAAAGGAGTAAAAACGGCGGAAGCAGTTGATAAATTGATCGAATTGATCAAGGAAGATGGAAATTGGGTGGAGGAAAAAGTATAAGCGGGAGAATTGGATGACAGGGCAAATAATCGGTAAAAAAAAGGTTTCTTTTTTTGGGGATATTTGTATCTTAAACGGATATTTTATCACCTCAATTAATCCAAACAACGAATGTTGAAAACACTTAAACTCCTCCTTTTTATTGCTATTTGCTCATTCTTTGTTTTTCAATCTTCAAACGCTTTTTCTCAGGAAAAGAAAGGAAATGTTACCAGTTTCAGAGTCATTACCGACAGTAAAGATTATCATCTGGAAAAAACCATTTCCTATCAGAAAAACCCTGAAATAAGGGGCGATGGACTGCCTACAAAAATGTATGTAGTTCAGTTAGCCAGGTTTGAAGATCTTGCTCACATTCCATCCAGTTTCCCTAAAGGAACATTTTTATGGGTAAATCCGGACCATCCTCAGGAGAAGTTCTTATTGACCGGTTATTTTGGAAGCCTGGAAGAGGCAAAAAAAGCAGCAACTACCTGGAAGAAAAGGCCTGAATTTGCAGGAGCTTTTGCCAGATCTACTCCTTTTATTGTGATGTATGAGTAAGATCGTTTCAGTCTATTTCAGCCCTAATTGAAACCCTCCATTTTTATAACTTACTTCAAGGACAGTTATGGATGAGGCTATGGTAAATCTGACTGAGTTGGCAGATTGAGAATTGCCATTTTCCTCAATCCGTCGGTAAAACTGGAAATCATACGTGTCTGGAATTAACTTTCCCAAAAGGTATTGGGGAGCAGAATTATGTGAGAAAAAATATTTATATACAGAGATTTGGGCCCCTTGTTCTTTCGCAGAGGGAAGAAAACGAACCTCGAAGCTGGCAATATGTTTGTCCATTTCTGTTTCTACCTCACCAAGTAAGGTTTCCAGTAGCCTTTTGAAATTCTCCTTCTGCGATGAAACGATCATTCTGGTAGCGCTATTCTGGACTTTTCTACTAAAGTCAAGAGAAGGGATTTCTACCGTTAGTGCAGTTGTTTCGTGGTCAGAAATCAGAGGTATTTCCTTGTCTTTTGTCGTCGAAAACTTCTCATTTAGGATACTTTGATAAATTCTCTGGAGAGTTGAATCGGGGAGTCGAAATTCTGCTATATGGTCTCTTCCCATATCGGCTTGTGAATAGGTGCAAATTCCTTTTTCAATTGTAAAATGGACCGAGTAAGGGCTCATCCCTCCTCCTCGATAATAGACAATTTTTAAGTCGTCAGGTTTGGCTTTTGGCAATGTTACAGAAGGAAAACATGTCCAGAATTGAAATATTCCTGCTGCTGATATTAAAATAAAGATGTTTGACATTTTATGAAAAGCTAACATTTTGTATATTAGTAAAATAGGTGTTTTGATATAAAGTGATTAATTAACTGGAAATTGAAATTTTTTACACTTTCATTTCGTTAGATTTTTGAAGGCATGAATCAAAACTGCAAAAATTAAAGGGTGTTAAATTTTTTCAATAATAAAGAATCATTTTTCTCAAAATGTCCTTAATATTGTGGTTGAATTTTTATCAATGAACTAATCAATTTTGAAAGCAATGAACAAAATCAGTAGAATCTTATTTTTCCTTGTCATATCTTTTTTTTCGATTATTATTCCCCTGGAAATATCGGCCCAGGCTCCAACGCAAACAGTTGAAGGATTTCGTGTAAAGGATCGAAGTGGTAATTACCATCTTGAGAAAAACGTTCCTTACCAAAAGAACCCGGAAATCAGAGGTGATGGAATTCCTACCAAAATGTATGTGGTTCAATTGGCTCGGTTTGAAGATCTTGCCCATATACCTTCAACCTTCCCAAAAGGAACTTTCCTTTGGGTAAGTCCTGATCATCCACAGGAAAAACTCTTACTTACCGGTTTCTACGGAACTGTGGAAGAAGCCAAACAGGCAGCATTAGCCTGGAAAAAAAGACCAGAGTTTAAGGGGGCTTTTGCCAGAGCTACTCCCTTTTTGATTAAATACGATTAAGAACGTAAACATATACTGACCTTTGAAAATCAATGGTCGGTAATAATCAGGTCTTGTCTGCCATTAAGCAGTAACAAGACCTGATTTTTTATGATTTTACGCTTAATATGTTTAGTAACCCTGCTTATTACCGGTTGGGGAGAAAAAAATGTCAACCATAAAAAAATGGAGCCAGTGGATTTTTATATTAAAATAACACGCAAAGTGTTTGGACGCCCTGCTACAATTACTATTGTTCAATCAGACCGACTGGAAGTCCAATTATTCACTCCCCGTGCAATTACTCCGGGAGAAGTAAAGGAAAGAAGACTCACACCAGAAGAAACACAGGCGATGAGTGAATTCATGAAAACTTTTCCGCTGGAAGATTTAAAAGAGCACTATATATATGGAGGAGTGAAAGATGGAACGGAGCTACATTTTTTGATTCGAGTGGATCAATTTGAAAAAAATATTTTCATTGGGAATTATTATCAGGATGATCTTGGGATACTTGTTCAGGAGATAGTTAAGCTATTTTCCCGGGACTATATTGGTTATTATCGGGAAAATGTTCCTTTTCCTGAAAAAAATTAAAAAAATCTTAGAAAAAGTTTTGAAAAAACATTGCTAAGAGTACCTTTGTGCCCGGGTAAGGCTGTACGACCAGATCCTCCTGAACTCCGCCAGGTCCGAAAGGAAGCAACGGCAGGGAGTCGATCGGTGCGATACAGTTCTTGCCCCTTTTCTTTTTTAAGAACTGCCTGTCTTGAATTCTCCAGATCCCAGATTTCTTTTCCGTTGTTTACAACTCGCTCAATTGGGGGGTACTAAAGTATGTCCGAACCCCAAAGTAGGATCTGTCATTGTTCATCAGGGAAGAATTATCGGAGAAGGTTTTCATCCTTACAGCGGGGGACCTCATGCGGAGGTGGTTGCAGTAGAGGCTGTAAAAGATAAATCTCTCCTTACCCAATCCACGATTTATGTTAGTCTTGAACCTTGTAATCATTTTGGTAAGACGCCTCCTTGTGTGGATTTAATTCTCAAACATAAGATTCCCAGAGTAGTGGTTGGTTGCCTTGACCCGAATCCTAAAGTAGCAGGAAAGGGAATAGAGCGGCTCCGGTCGGGTGGGGTAGAGGTGATACTGGCGGAGAACCCTATCCCGTTTCAGGAGTTAAATGAAGTTTTTTTTCTTAATCAGCAGAAAAAACGTCCTTTTATTGTTCTGAAATGGGCCGAAACAGCAGATCGATTTACTGCCAGCAGGAAAGAAGAAATGTCTTTTCCCATAAAAATTACCAGCCGCCCGGCCAATGAGTTTGTGCACCAACTCAGGGCCCGATATCAGAGCATTATGGTTGGGTGTAATACTGCGGCAATTGATAATCCCAGTTTAAATACTCGCCTTTTTTGGGGTGATAATCCTATTCGAATTGTGATGGATCAGTCAGGGAAGCTTGACCAGAATCTGAATATTTTCTCAGATGGAGGAAAATCCATGATTCTGTCTGTTGAAAGTGTATCTAATGTAAATTCAAATGTGCGCTATTTTAATCCAGGAGAATGGATTGACTGGGAAAAAATTTTAAAGAAACTTTATGGAGAATACAATATTTGTAGTATTCTGATTGAGGGAGGTGTTAATCTACATCAACAGTTCCTTGCTCAGGGATTATTTGATAAAATAATTATTTTGAGAAGTCCGGATTATATTGGAAAAGGGCTAAAAGCACCAGATCTACCCGAACTTCCCTTCACTATTCAATCATTAGGCCGGGATTGGGTTCTTGAATGGGGTGCTAATTCTTTTTCTTAAAATCAAAGATTTCTTTCAGGTCGAATTTTTTCTCAGATTTACTTTTTGCCTTTTGACGTTTCTTGCGTTTTTTCTGTTGGTTTCTTTTGATCTTTTTGATCGCATTATCCTTTACGATCACATATCTTACAGAAACCCCGCCATTGAGCCCAAATCCATTTCCTCCGGAAGTATAATGTGGTTTAAAGTCTCCGGAAATGTTAATTCTTCCCACTGTAAATTCAGCTCCCAAAATTCCATCAACTCCCGCAATACCCGTACTGGAAGAGCCTGTAGTTTGATCTCCATTCTGAAAGCCAATATGAACACCTCCGCCATAGTACATATTCATTCTTCTTGAAATAAGATTATTATGTACTTTCCCCAAAACATGAAGATAGGTTTTGGTTTTATAATCATTTTGGAGAATTCCTTCTACGGTAACTTTATCCAGGATTCGCTGATTGACTGTCAATCCGATGCCATTACCCACTCTGATACCGGCAGCAGTAAGATAAGTTTGTGCAAGAGATTGAGTTTTCAATCCCAAAAGGATTAAACAAAAGGAAAGAAAGGAATAAATTGATATTTTCATTTGAACAATGATTGTTTGTCGTAATTTATGGTTAATAGACTTCCTATCAAATTAAATGGATGCTTTGAGGGATAAGGATACAAAAAATACCATTCAAAAGTCAAAACTTTGGATGGTATTTTGAATGAAGAAAAAAACCGCCTTCTAAAGGAAGAAGGCGGTTGGACGAAAGTATAAGAATATTAAAACATCATCGATTAGTCTACATTATCGTGTAGGAAGGAATTATTATCCCTTAGTTTATATTTGGATTGAGAGTCTTCTTCCACACTCAATCTTGACAATTGAGGCTGGTTAGGTTTTTCTGGATCCAATAAGACTCTTTTTCGCATATAAGCAGGCACTGTTTCAAGGCCTGTCAGGCTTTCCGGATCGTGGATATCATATACCTTGGAATTCAACTTTTTCAGTCTTTCCTCTCTTTCTTTACGATCCAGACGTCTTAGCTCCTCTCTTCTGATCTCAGGCTGTTCATCAATCATCAATGCTTGCTTACGAATATGTTCTTCAGGATTCGGCTGAGTACGGGTTTTAGGAGTTTCTACAGCTTCAATCTTTTCTACAGGCTCATCAGAGTAACGGGTTGCGATAACAGTTACACGGATTTCATCACCCATATTTTCATCGTAAACGATACCGTAAATGATGTTGGCCTGATTACCAGCAGATTCCTGAACGTACTCAACAATTTCTGTTGTTTCATCCATTCTGAGGGACTCTTCAGCAGCTGTGATATTGACTACAATACCACGAGCACCAGATACGCCAATATTATCAAGCAAAGGTGAATTAATCGCCTCTTCCACTGCATGCATTGCACGGCCTTCTCCTTCAGCGATGGCAGTTCCCATCAGAGCTTTGCCGCCATCTCTCATGATGGTGCAAACATCTGCAAAGTCAACGTTGATATAACCTTCAGTTGTAATGATTTCAGCGATCCCTTTTGCAGCATCGCATAATACCTGATCTGCCTCTTCAAATGCCTTTTTCATTGTGACACTTGAACCGAGGATTTTGTGCAGGTTATTATTGTCAATGACAATCAGGGTATCTACCACATCTTGCAGCTCCTTAATTCCTTCGGCAGCCTGGGTAGATCTTCTTGGTCCCTCAAATTTGAAAGGAGTGGTTACAATCCCAACGGTGAGGATACCCATTTCTTTGGCCATAGAAGCTAATACAGGGGCAGCACCTGTACCAGTACCTCCGCCCATCCCAGCGGTAATAAATACCATTTTGGTATTTTCCTGTAAAACAGCTCTTACCTCTTCCAGGCTTTCAATAGCTGATTTTTTACCAATTTCAGGATTGGCTCCAGCTCCGAGACCTTCAGTCTGATTAGCTCCCAGACGAATTTTAGTAGGTACAATACTATTTTTCAATGCTTGCAAATCAGTATTGCACACCATAAAGTCAACACCTTCAATGCCTTTTTCAAACATATTGTTGACTGCGTTTCCTCCTCCTCCTCCTACGCCTACTACTTTTATGATTGAGTTTTGGTTTTTTGGAAATTCAAATTGCATGGCTCCGTTAATTTTTTTGATTCAGAATGATTACTCCAATTGATTATTCGATAAATTCACCAGTATTGGTCAGGGTACTTTCAAACCAGGTTTTCACCTTGTCTATAAAACTGATCTTTGGACCACCTCTTTGCTGAAGCTGGGCGATCGGATCTTTGCGAACGCTGGTCATAGCCGGTGTATAGTCAGACGCGTCGAGTCCCATGACTACAAGGCCGGTGCCGGTGGCAAACATTGGGAAATTAACCTCGTCAACCAGTCCGCTGGCAAGATGCTCTCCCGGAAGCCCGATGCGAGTATCAATACCCGTTACATACTCCATACACTGTTTCATGTGTTGAAGCTGAGACCCACCACCTGTTACCACAATCCCTGCAACCAGTTTATCTTCATAGCCGGAATTTTTGATTTCAGCTGTGATAAATTCGGTGATTTCTTCCATTCTGGACTGAATGACTCTGGCCAGCATGCTTTTGTGGATTTCTTTAGCCGGACGATCCCTTGGACCTGGAATACTGATGATGACATCTTCATCTACAGCATCAGCTAAAGCGCTTCCATACTGAATTTTAAGTAATTCAGCATGTTTCTTCATTACTTTACAGCCGTGTTTGATGTCCTCAGTTACGATATTTCCTCCGAAAGGAATGACCGCCGTATGACGAATGATATTGTTTTCAAAAACAGCGATATCAGTAGTTCCGCCACCAATGTCTACCAGACAAACCCCTGCTTCTTTTTCTTCCTGGGTAAGCACAGCTGCACTGGATGCCAGAGGCTCCAGGATGAGTTCTGCAACTTCCAAACCAGCCCGGACTACACATTTGTAGATATTATTGGCAGCAGTGGTTTGGCCAGTCACAATATGGAAGTTTCCTTCCAGTCTTACCCCTGACATACCCACCGGGTCTATAATACCGGCCTGTGTATCCACGGTATATTCCTGGGGAAGCACATGGATAATTTCTGTTCCGGGTTGAGTGGCAATCTTAAACATATCAGAATGAAGTCGATTCACTTCTTCCTGAGTAATTTCATAGGCAGGATTATTCAGAGTGATAATGCCTTTGTGTTGCATGCTGCGAACATGCTCACCAGCAATACCTACGTGTACAACTTCGATTTTAATTCCGGACTGCTTTTCAGCTTGTGAGACAGCTTCACGAATAGCCAGAACGGTTTTTTCGATGTTGACAACGACTCCTCTGCTAACCCCATCAGAATGAGCTTTTCCTACGCCAAGGATGTTGATTTTTCCGAATTCATTTCGTTTCCCGACAATGGCGCAAATTTTGGTAGTGCCTATATCGAGGCCTACGACGATTTTTTCGGTTGATAGTTCTTTTTCTGAAGACATAGCTTTGCGTTTGATAAATTTGGACTCTAATGAATGCCTAGAGCGAGCGTGGCGTTTTTTCTGGTAATTTGTTGTAAATGATGTTATTAATATTTATTTGACTTACTTATTTAGCGATAATCTGCCCCCTGATTTTTAGATTTACCGTACGATAATGATCCCATCCCACCTCTTTGATCACCTGCCGGTAAAAGTCTCTGAGATTCTGAAATTTATCTTCAATTCTTTCCGGGTAACCAAAATGAATTTCCAAATCTCCTACTTGCGGATTGAGAATTAATTCTCCACTTTGATCAATGATTACTTCTGAAATCAACCCATTCCAAAATTCATTTTTATGAATGTAATTGAGTACAGGTAAAGCCGATTCAATGGTATTACAAGTGAAAGTATCGGCAATTGTCTCATCAAAATCTCCTCTGACTAAAACTACATTGGAAGAAGCCAGTGGTGTATTGGGGAATTTATGTCCCTCTGCATCCATATAGAGATATTCTCCTTCATTATTAATAAGTCTGGCAATAGGTTTTCTCAAAACTACCTCTATATTCAGATTACCTTGAATCGTTTTGTAAACTTCAGCTTCACTGATTGTAGGATTGGCCCGTAAAATCCCTTCCAACTCTTCCAGCTGAATGGTATTCATTTTTACTCCCCGAATCTCCCTGATATCATCCTCAGTCAGGATCTTTTCGATCATGGTTTCATTGAGAAGCCTGTAATCTTCATCAGCGTGAATTTGTACCTTAATATCCTGTACCGTCAGATTGGCCTGATAGGTATTTGCCATGGCCAAAACCGCCAAAACAGCAATCCCAATCAAAGGATAAAGAATGAACCCTTTCAGGCGAATATTTTTTCCCAGAGGAATGGAACCTTTTTTCTTTTTCTTGACTTCCAGATCAATTTCTTCAAAAGGTCTGTTTCTCCTTAAATGAGCCTGTCCGGGTTGATATGTTTTAACCAGAAAAAACATTTTCCAAGTTTCGTTTTTTAGTTTTTAGTGTCGGGGAGTTTCCAGTCCCGTTATTTGTTATCAAAATCAGATACAAGTTTTTTTACTTCTTCCACTTTTCGGTCAATATCTCCCGCTCCCAACGTCATGATAATCGAAGGACTTTGTATCAGGCGTTTTAATTTTCCTGTCAGTTCCTCCTTTCTCACAGGATATTTTTCCGATAGCGAAATTTTTTCTAACAGCCAGCTTGAATCTACTCCCTCAATAGGGTTTTCTCTGGCCGGGTATATTTCCATAAGGATTACCCGATCGGCCTTTGAAAGTTCCTCTGCAAATCCTTCTGCAAAATCTCTGGTCCGGGTAAACAGATGCGGTTGAAAAACCACTGTCAGTTCCCTTTCCGGAAAAAGTGCTCTTGCTGTTGAGATTACTGCTTCAATTTCAGACGGATGATGCGCATAATCATCGATATAAGTTATCTGGCTTGAATGATAGTGAACCTGAAATCTTCGATAGATACCCGAAAAGGATTCTACCGCTGATTTGAGATCCGCTATATTTGCCTGATAATTTACACTCACCGCCAGAGCTGCAACCATGTTTAATACATTGTGCTGGCCAGGCATGTGAAGCGTAATATCGCGAATCGTATGGTCCGGAGAGACGAAGTCAAATACCGTAGTCAGATTACCATAACGCAGGTTTTCTGCGCGGTAGTGGCCCTGATGCATTCCAAAGGTTTGCGTTTTCTCCTTTGGGAAAAATTGACTGAGCTTTTCGTGGACTACAAGCCTTTGGGCCTGAGCAGAAAACGCCAGGTAATTTTCCTGCATCGCTTCCGGTGTACCATAGATATCGAGATGATCAGCATCCATAGAAGTAATCACTGCTATATCCGGTTTCAATGTCATAAAAGAACGATCGTATTCATCAGCTTCTACTACCATCAAATCAGATTCCGAGTAAGTGAAATTTGATTTGAGGTTATTGGAAATTCCTCCCAAAAAGGCAGTACAACTTGCTCCGCTTTGATTTAGCACATGCGTCAGCATGGTTGATGTTGTGGTTTTTCCATGAGTTCCAGCTACGGCCAGGGTACGATAAGTTTCACTTATTTTACCTAATACCTGGGACCGTTTTAAAACTGGTATACCCAATCGGTCTGCAGCTTGCAGCTCTACACAATCTCTGCTAATAGCAGGAGTATATACTACCAAATCTATCCCCTCAATATGTTTTTCATCCAATGTGTAAAAGATCTTTATTCCCTTCTCTTCCAGTTGTTTTGTTACAATCGATTCGACCCGATCATATCCAACCACTGTTTTTTCCTTCAGGTGAAAGTAATGAGCCAAAGCACTCATTCCGATTCCACCAATACCGAGGAAGTAAATGTTTTTAATATGTTCAAGCGTAAACGGCATTGAATATTTCATCTACTATTTCCTCAGCAGCATTATGTTTTTCCATCTCCTCAATTCCTTTTTGTAAAAGAGCCAATTGAGCTTCGTCTTTCAACACTTCCAGTGTTTTTGGAACGAGTGTTTCAACGGCTTCAACATCTTTGACCAAAATCGCAGCATCTTTTTCTGATAAAGAAAGCGCGTTTTTCGTCTGATGGTCTTCCGATACATTTGGAGAAGGCACCAGAATGGCCGGCTTTGAGAGAGCAATTAGTTCGGAAATGGTGCTGCCACCAGCCCGGCTAATGATCAAGTCGGCCACCGAATAAGCTGAAGCCATGTCTTCAATAAATGGTAACAGCTTTACATTCGGATTTTCAGGTACCTGTGGAGCCAATGCATCGTAATATCGCTTGCCGCATTGCCAGATTAACTGGACATCGGCATCAATAATTTCTTGTAAATGAGCTTGTATCGCCTGGTTAATTTTAAGTGCGCCAAGACTTCCTCCCAGACTCAAAATTGTTTTCTTTCCAGCAGAAACTCCCATTGTTTGAGCAGCTGCTTCGCGGGAAGGCAAATCAAAAGACCTGATTGGATTCCCGGTAATCACTGATTTTTCTTTTGGGAAGTACTTCTGAGCATCTTCATTGCCCA